>QHRI01000165.1:0-7603 GCA_003221375.1 Verrucomicrobiota bacterium | reverse complement strand
CTTCCTTCGCCCAAGTGTCTCTTAGCGTAATCATGCGGTTCCACGCCTGTTTTTCACGCGTGGAATCCGAATCGAGCGCAAAATAGCCGAGCCGCTCGAATTGAAAGCGTTCTTCAGGACGCGCGCTCGCGAGGGCAGGCTCGCATTTTGCAGTCACGACTTCGAGCGAATTTGGATTGATAAATGATTTGAAATCGCCGCTGGCGTCGGGTTCGGGGACGCTAAACAAGCGATCATACAATCGAACCTCAGCATCGATGGCCCGCGCCGCGCTTACCCAATGTATCGTCCCCTTCACTTTGCGGCCCGCAGTCGGTCCGCCTGACTTGCTGTCCAGATCGACAGTGCACCGGAGTTGGATCACCTTGCCGGCTGCATCTTTCACGACTTCATCGCACTTGATAATGTAAGCGTATTTCAGCCGCACTTCGCCACCGGGCCGGAGCCGAAAATATTTTGGCGGCGGAGTTTCCATGAAATCGTCGCTCTCGATGTAAAGCTCGCGACTGAACGGAATCTTGCGTGTTCCGGCATTTGGATCTTCGGGGTTGTTGATTGCATCGAGTTCTTCGATTTTTCCCTCGGGATAATTCGTCAGCACGATCTTGATCGGGCGCAGTACGGCGAGCCGGCGTGCGGTGGTGCTGTTAAATTCGTTACGTATCGTGTGCTCCAACACAGCCATGTCAGTCATGCTCGGATATTTCGTGATGCCAATGTTGTAGGCGAACTCGCGCAAGGCGCTGGCGGTTATGCCGCGCCGACGCAATCCGGAGATAGTAAGCATCCGCGGGTCATCCCAGCCGGTGACGAGCTTTTCATTCACAAGCTGGATCAATTTGCGCTTGCTCATCACCGAGTAGGTGAGGTTGAGCCGCGCAAATTCGTGTTGATGCGGGCGGGGCTCCGGCATTTCGAGCGCATTGAGAATCCAATCATAGAGCGGCCGATGCACTTCGAACTCCAGAGTGCAAACCGAGTGCGTGATCCCTTCAATGTAATCGCTAAGCGTGTGCGCCCAGTCGTACATCGGATAAATACACCATTTATCTCCCGTGCGATGATGCGAGGCATGCCGGATGCGATAGAGCACCGGATCGCGCAGCCAGACGTTCGCGGCGTTTACATCGATTTTCGCCCGCAACGTGCGCGCCCCGTCCGGAAATTCCCGTTACTGGCCTTGCCCAGCCGGCGAAACGCGTCCGTTTCCTCGGGAGTCATCTCGCAAACGTATGCTTCGCCTTTGCGTATGAGATCCACCGCATACTCGTAAAACCGGTCGAAATAATCCGATGCGTAAACGGGTTTCCCGCCGAGATGCTTGTCCGCCCAACCATCGATCAGCCAATGCACGTCAGTCATGATTGACTCGACATATTCCGCCTCCTCCTTGATCGGGTTGGTATCGTCCATGCGGATATTGCAAATGCCGCCGAACTCGCGCGCGATCCCGAAGTTGAGGCAGATCGATTTTGCATGGCCGATATGCAGATAGCCATTGGGTTCGGGCGGAAAACGCGTGCAGATTTGTTTGTATTTACCCGTGCGAAGGTCCTCCGCGACGATATCGCGAATAAAATCGGAAGGTCGTTCAGTTTCAGTGGTCATTATAACGAACAAGGTTATCGGCGAAATCGAAGAGTGACAACTTCACCACGGTCATAAATTCTTTACCTTTTCATTAACGCCTCGCTTTAGCGAGGTGCGAAGAACCCAGTCCAGCGCTCAACCGCTTCAACGGTTTCCTCGATAGCGTTGTAAACCGCTGAAGCGGTTGAGACTCCATGGTTTGCGTGCGACACCCAGCTAAAGCAGGGTGTTAATAAGATCTACTCGGTAGCGTGAAAGAAGACAAAAAAGCGACCAATCGTTATACGCTCGCCGACCTGGAGAAGTGGCGTGAAGTCGCGCGCAATTTCGATCCCCCGATTCGGCTAGGCGTTTTTGGCGATCCAGTTGCGCATTCACTTTCGCCAGAAATGCAAAACGCCGCTCTGCGCGCCTGCGAGATCAATGCCCAATACGCTCGTTTTCATGTGCGGCCGAATGAGTTGAGATCGGCGCTGCGCTTTTTGCGAACCTTGGATTTCGTGGGAGTGAATCTGACGGTCCCGCATAAAATCGCCGGCTTCGCCCAGATCGACGAGGCGGATGAATTCGCCAGTCGCACAGGAGCCGTGAACACGATTCGCGTTCGTGACAACAAACTTTTTGGTTCAAATACCGACGGTGAAGGTTTCTTACGCGCCATCCGCAGCGAGTTTTCTGTCGATCTGCGCGATCTGCGTGTGATGTTAATTGGCGCCGGTGGCGGGACTGGGCACGCCATTGCCTGGCAATGCGCGCTTGAGAATTGCGAACGCCTTGTCCTGATCAATCGCACACTGGAAAAAGGGAATGTGCTGTTGGAGCGCCTGCGTCCGTTTTTTACGGAACCACGCGTGCTAGGCCCTGCGGCGAGGGTTGAAG
Source organism: Verrucomicrobiota bacterium (assembly GCA_003221375.1). Classification (GTDB taxonomy): domain Bacteria; phylum Verrucomicrobiota; class Verrucomicrobiia; order Chthoniobacterales; family UBA10450; genus Udaeobacter. The sequence continues at coordinate 5,134 of QHRI01000165.1, read as the reverse complement.
CAGTAGCGTGGGAGGAATCGACAATGCGCATGCAACTCACAGACATCGATCTTATCGTCAATAGCACTCCCCTTGGAATGAATCCGAGCGATCCAGCGCCGCTCCCCGGACGCTTGATCGCCCCGCATCATATGGTCTTCGATTGCGTATATGGGCCTTCGAAAACCGCGTTGCTGCGCGCAGCCGAGCAGGCCGGAGCCCGCAGCGCGAACGGGACATCGATGCTGCTACATCAAGGTGCGCTATCGTTTTCCATCTGGTTCGATTGCGAGCCACCAATCGAAGCGATGCGCAAGGCGCTGTAGCGCTGTAGCCCCTACAGGCGAGCGGCCACAGAAGCATAACTACCAGGTGCCCGAGTTACAGGACGCGGCGGACTTCGTCGGCGACTCGTTAGGTTTGAGTTATCAGGCAGCGAAAACGGACGCCGACGTGATCCTCTTTTGCGGCGTCCATTTCATGGCCGAAACGGCGAAAATCATTAATCCGACGAAGCGCGTGATTCTGCCAGACCTTGATGCTGGATGTTCGCTCTCCGAATCGTGTCCGCCGGAAAAACTCGCGCAGTTTCTAAAAAAGAACGCGGACAAAAATTACTACGTCATCGCCTACATCAATTGCAGCGCGGGAGTGAAGGCGTTGTCCGACGTGATTTGCACCAGTGGAAACGCCGATAGAATCGTTCGCGCCGCTCCGACTGATCGGAATATTCTTTTCGTTCCGGACCAAAATCTCGGCGCGTGGGTAATGGAACGAACGGGACGCAAAATGGATTTGTGGCAGGGGAACTGTTACGTGCACGTCGAATTCACGGCGCGCAGTATTAATAAAATTCGGGAGCAATATCCCAATGCACCGGTTGTGGCCCATCCGGAATGCACTTATGCCGTGCGCATGCTCGCCGATGAAGTTTGTTCCACTGAAAAGATGGTGACTTTTTGCAGAGAATCATCGGCAGGCGAGATCATTGTGGTTACTGAAGCTGGTCTGTTGCATCGCCTGCGCAAAGAAGTTCCTAACAAAACCTTTATTCCCGGTCCAACGGACAACTGCTTCTGCGGCGAATGCCGGTTCATGAAGATGAACACGCTGGAAAAGGCATACAACGCTCTTTTGAACATGGAACCGGAGATCACATTGCCAGAACCATTGCGCAAACGCGCCGAGCTACCCATTCGGCGGATGCTTGAGTTAAGCAAGTAGCTGTAGGCTCAGGTCGTCCGGCTTATTCTATCCGTGACATCCGCCTAATCCGCGGTTCTTCTGCCCAAACCATGACTGACAAATCCATCGAACAACGGATCGATCGGCTACAAGCTGGCGGAATTATCGACATGCATTTCGATTTGTTGATGGACTTGTATGAAAAGCGGGAGCGCGAAAACGTGCTGGAAACCGAGTTCTTGCCGGAGATCGAAGCTGGCAACATCGGCGTCGTGGGCGTCGCGATCTACATCGAGGACCGTTATCTCCAGGACGCTGGCCTTCGCGTGGCGCTCGATCAAATCGCACGGCTCTATGCTGAGACTCAGGCATGCCCGCAGTTCGTGATCTGTAAAAGTTATAACGACGTCGAGAAGTCACGCGAAGAGGGAAAAATCGCGCTACTCATCACGATGGAAGGCGCGGAGCCGCTCGGAACAGACTTGAACCTTCTCCGCATCTTCTATGAGGTCGGCGTCCGCTCAATTGGACTTACGCACGCGCGGAGTAACGCTGCAGGACATGGGGGCATCTTTGCTTCGAATGGTTCATCGCCGGACGGTCTTAGCGAGTTCGGTCAGGACCTGGTTCGAGAATGCGAAGGACTCGGTGTGATCATCGATCTGGCTCACATCAATCCAGCCGGTTTCAACGACATTCTGTCGATCATGACAAAGCCACCCATTGTTTCGCACACCAATGCCCGGCGGTATTATGATATCGAGCGCAACATCAGCGACGACCAGATCAAAATGATCGGGGAAAGGCGCGGGGTGATTGGCGTTAACTCTGTCCTCGTAAGTCCAAAAGCAGAACAAAGCACTCTCGACCACTATGTCGATCACATCGAATACATAGCCGATTTGATTGGCATTGATGGTGTGGCCATCGGGTTTGATTTCTTTGAGTTTATCTATAGCCAATGGCCGGAGTCGGCGAAAAAAGAGCTCGCCGAAAAGCTTACAACGCCTCAATTCATCCCTGATCTAAGGAACCATTCGCACGTACGCAATCTCACGCGGAAATTGGTCGAACGCGGTTTTCATGACGAGCAGATCGAAAAGATTCTGCGCGGAAACTGGCTACGGATTTTCAAAGAGTGGCTTTAACCGCCACGCGCGAACCAAGGACTCGTAACTAGCAGGGTGAGAATTTTGGTTGTCATCTAGACAATTCTTGGCCACCCTCAAAAGTTTGTGAGGGTCCTCTCCACTGCGCTCTCCTCGCGCCAGCCTTCTACAGCTATTGCTGACGACATCACGGGCGTCAGGAAAGGAATCGCCGCGTTTATCCACGAGGATTTGGGCGGCGCTCTATGCGAGCTCACAACTAACGAAGCAATCACCCCTGAGCGGTGGAAAAGCGAGATTTGAAAACTCAATACACACTAACAAAGGATTGAAGCTATGACACGAGTTAGGCACGTAAACTTGGTGCTATTAATTGCAGGCTTGCTGTTCTTGCTGACAGCAAGTTTACCTTTCGTGACAACAGCGACTGCACAGGGTCAGAACAATGCAAAAAAGCAGGGTGAAGAGTCAACCCGAGACGCACCGCCGGACGTCACTCCCTACAGGCGCCTGACAGTTCCTGAGGATTACGCCCCAAAGGGCATGAGACCGATTCCGGTTATACCCAGCACTTTCATCGTGGACACCGTCGTGAACAACACCGATCCCAATCTGACAAACACCGATACATTTAACGACGGCGAAACATCCATAACCGTAAATCCAGTAAACCCTAACGAAATTGTCATCACGGCCTTTTCAGGCAGTTGGGGAGCAAATGCCCCCTTATGGCATTCGACGGACGGAGGAAATATCTGGACCAAGCAATTTACAATTCCTGCGCCGCCCGGCATAGCAGCAACCGGTTGCCCCTGCGATCAAACCGTCGATTACGGAATGAGTAATCAAATGTCCGGCACGTTTCTTATCAGCGACATTTTTAGCGGCATCACTACCGACCCGGCAAGTGCCGCGGCCTGGAACTGGTTAGTTATTGGTGGCGTCACCCAGACTACAAATTTCAATAATTTGCCGCCGCCCGCAGGAGTCGATCAACCCTGGCTTCTGGTAAATATCGATCCGATGATCCCAGCTCAGGACAACGTGTACGACGCCTACGACGACTTTACTAATGGAAATAATTGTGTGGGCGATGCCTGCAACGAGCGCGTATCTGTCTCTTACGGAGTTAATCCGCCTAGCTTCACGGTCGATAACCAATCCGGGACGGCAACGGGGAGCATTAACCCAGGTCATCGGCTTGCCACCGACCCACGAAACGGTTTCATCTACAGCTTATTCCAACGTAATATCGCTCCGGGATCGGGGGGATCGAAAAACATCGACTACATGCTGAACCGGTCTACAGACGGCGGAGCCACCTGGACCCTGAACGGGATGGCCGGTGGCATCATCGTGGCCAACGGCGATAGCACGCAGCCAACTCCCAAGTTCGGTACTGTAAATGCTCTTCTCGGTGGAGTAGACCACGCGGCCGTAGATCCCAAGAACGGCGATGGGTATTACGTTTACGGCAATCGTGATGCCGGCACAGGCAATGACCGCCTCGCCATCCGGCGAATCCAGGACAACGGAGGCGGCGGCGTGACTGTAGGACCAGAAAACTTTGTGACGGGTCAGGTAGAAGCAGCCATTCCATCGGTCGCAGTAGCAAGCAGCGGGGCAGTCGGCGTTTTCTACTACACCTTTGACGGGTTCTCGGGAGATAATTTCCCAATCTTTTCAGCTCATCTGGCACAGAGTACTGACCATGGTGTTACTTTCGGCGATCAGATCCTGTTAACTTTCCTTTCTTCGGCCATGGACAACGGCAACGCCAGACAGCGGGTGCTCGGAGACTACATGCAGATGAAAGCGGTAGGTAATTGCTTCTATGGAGCTTTCACGGGAAATGGCGTTCCTTTTGGCCGGCCCTTCGCCAATCACGACCCAATCTTCTTTAAAATCTGCGTCGCAGCTCCACCGAGGCCTACTCCAACACCAAGGTCCCGCCCGACACCGGCGCCGCGCCCAAGCCCGCCGCACTAAGGTCGCAACCTATACAATAACCGACCGGACACAGCCATCTCGGTGACACTGCTAGAGCACTTCGAGGATGTGCTTTAGCCAGGGACTCACCGGGAGGGAATAGAAATTGTATATGTGATCAACGCACACACAACAACCATACCAACCATCGCGACGATAAAAATTCCATCTGCAATTCTTTCGAGGCGATGCATTCTGCGCAGGCCGCGCGAACGAAGCGCCCAGTAAGAAAGCATACAAGAAACTAGAAACAGCAGAGCGTTCGCAGCGAGCAAATCGTCTGCCAGCGTGTCGGCGGTTCCAAGCGTGATCACAACGCGGACCAATCCAATAACGGTCAGGCAAACGCCAACCATCGCTGACGAGACGGTGAAGATGTGGATGCAAATATCCTGTTCGAGATGATTGTTTCTGCCGCGCTCCCGCGGCGCTTCTCGTTTCATGCGATCACTACTTAGACTGGTCGCGAAAGCGACTGTTCAGAGAATTGCGGGGCTGATAGAAGGAAATTGAAAGGTGCACTAACCAAAACGGCATTTGAAATTCATTAATCTGACGCGTCGCACAGAGATTGGTGCGAATTCATATTATCTCGAAATGGGACGCCATCGACTGGTGCTCGATTGTGGAATGCATCCCAAAGAGACTGGCGAAGATGCACTGCCGAATTTCAAAGCGATCGCGGGCCATGATATCGAGGCGATCCTGATCTCGCATGCCCACCAGGATCACATCGGCACATTGCCCGTGCTGATGCGGCGTTTTCCGGCCGCGCGCATTTTCATGACGGAAGCCACGGCTGAGATCGGCAACGTGCTTTTGCACAACTCTGTTAATGTGATGACCCGACAACGCGAGGAAATCGGCCGCGC
>QHRI01000164.1 GCA_003221375.1 Verrucomicrobiota bacterium | reverse complement strand
GCGCCGAATCAGAATTAAACCGGCGTTGCCAAAGGCGTTCGCTGATCACGACAACATCGTCACGTCCCTGCCCCTCTTCTTCACGCGCAAAGGTGCGGCCTTTAATTGGCTCGACTCCTAGCAAGGGAAATAATGACGGCGATACAACCGCGCCGGAAATTCGCTCCGGAACGTCGCCACCGCCGAGATTGAATCTTTGAAAAGTAAACGCCGCGAGGCCCGTACTGCTCTGGAATTGTTTTTCCAGATCGAGATACTCTGGTGCAGAGACCGGAATCCGCTCGAGTCCCATGCTTGCAAAGCGTTCCCAGATGAGCACCAGCTGGGACGGTTGTTGATATGGCAGAGGCCGGACCAGGAGCGCGTTGATCAAACTGAATACGGCGGTGTTCACCCCAATCCCAAGCGCTAAAGTCAGGATGGCGACGGCAGTGAAGCCCGGAGATTTTGCGAGCTGGCGAAGCGCGTATCGAAGATCGTTCATACGATTGCAATCATTCCATCCGTAGCGCTTCGATGGGATCCACGAGGCTCGCACGTCGCGCTGGCAAAAAGCAGGCGATCAGCGCCACCAACGAAAGTGTCAGCAGAGCGCTGATGAGTGCTGTCGGGTCTAACGGCGCCACGTCGTAGAGGACGCTTCTCAAAGCCTGGCTGGCCAGAAACGCGCCGAGCAATCCCGCAGCGAGTCCGATTCCCACAAGAACAGCACCTTGACCAAGGACAAGCCGCAGGACATCACCGCGGCTGGCACCGAGGGCAAACCGAATGCCCATCTCGCGTGTGCGTTGCGTTACAATTAGTGCCATTACACCGTAAAGCCCGATACTTGCGAGAAGCAGTGCGAGTCCCGCAAACACACCCAGTAACGTCATCGTCAGGCGCTGCGACGCGAGACTGTCTTCGACGTTTTCCTCCATCGTTGCGACATCGGAGACGGCCTGATCACGATCCAACGCCGCGATTTCGTCCCTAATTGGACTAATCAGAGAATGCGGATTGAAACCTGCTTTCGCGCGGACGATGAGGTTCTCTTCATCCTTCGCAAACTGCGATGCACTGAAGTACATCATCGGCAGGTTGCGCGCGTCTTCTTTTTCACCCGGGGCATTGTTCCGGGTGTGCGGCGCAATTCCAATAATGGTGAGCGGAATTCCATTTGCCGTCGGCAGTCCGATCGTAACTGGATCGTCGACTTGCTTGCCAATTGGATTGGTGCCGGGAAAGATTTTTTGCGCGGCAAGCTCATCGATCACAACGGTTCCCGGACGACCCCTCACATCTTCCGGTCCGAAATCTCTGCCGCGCAGAATCGGCGTACCAAGCGCGCGAAAGTAATCCGGCGAAACAATTGCCATCTCGCTGATCGGTTCCTGGCCGGGAGGATCAGGCGGCGTGCCCGTAATGTGGAACGAACTGTCCCATTCGTGGTGATCGAATGGTTCGTTGTTGCAAATCGCCGCCGCGCCCACACCTGGGAGCCGTCTTACTCTCTCGAGCAATTGATCGTAAAAACGAACGATCTTCTCCGGCGAATCGTAGCGCGATGGCGGAAGAGCAATGCTCATGGTCAAAACTCCACGCGGATTGAATCCAAGCGGCACCTGCTGCGAACGCCAGAAACTTTTCAAAGTCAGGCCCGCTGCCGCGAGCAGCAGAACCGCAAGAGCAACTTGCGCAATCACCAGGATTCCACGGGCCCGCTGTCGTTGCGCCCCGCTACTGCCGCGCCCGCCCTCTTCGTGTAACTCGGCTGCCATCGAAGTCGCGTTCGAGACGCGCAATGCGGGCCACACTCCAACGAGCAGTCCGGCGACCATCGAAATGATGCTGGTCGTCACAAGGACCAAACCGTCGATATTCGTTTCTTGAAATCGCGGCACGTTAGGCGGAACGAGCGAGCGAATTGCGTCAAGACTCCACACGGCGATCAGCACGCCGCAAACGCCGCCTAACAACGCGACAACTCCGCTTTCCACTAATACCTGGCGAGCCAGGTCCCAGCGGCTGGCGCCAAGTGCGGCCCGCACGGCGAGTTCTTTGCGGCGCGCAATACCGCGCGCGAGTTGAAGATTCGCTACATTCGCACACGCGATCAACAAGACGCAGCCTACCGCCGCAAGCAGCACGCAAAGAAGATATCGGTATTGGCCTACCGAATATTCGAGCAGCAACTTTGCCGAAACTTGCCGGCCGGTATTCGAATCTGGATAGCGCCGCGAAAGGTCGGCCGCGATGATGTCGAGCTCCGCGGTTGCCTGTTTCAGTGTCGCTCCCGATTTTAAGCGGCCCAGACACGAAAAAGCGTCGTGATTTCCACGCGATAGGAAATCGTGATCGGCGCGCAGATCGGCCAGAGGCACAAAAATGTCGCAGTTTCGCGGGAACCGAACACGTTCCGAAACAACGCCGATAATCTCGCGCGGTACGCCATCGACGTTCAATCGTTGTCCGAGTGCACTCGGCGACGCGCCAAATTGCTTCCGCCACACCCGTTTGCTAATGAGGGCTACTCTCGCCGCGCCGGGAACATCGTTGTTCTCATTGAAATCACGGCCGATCACAGGGGGGACTTGCAAAATTGAGAAATAATTCGCGGTGACGCGGCCGGCTCGAGCTGCTTCCGGCGGCGATGTCTCGTCGGAGGTAGAAAGACTCACACCCTCCGTCCTTGCCAGCGCAAGATCGGTGAAGCTTTTCTGCGCGGCACGCCAGTCGAGGTAATTCATGTAACTAACCGAGCCTGATTCGAAACCCGCCGGCCCCAGCAATCTCTCGCGCAGCAGCACCAGTTGCTCTGAATGTGGATAAGGCAGCGGCCGTAGCAGGACCGCGTTGACAACGCTAAAGATCGCAGTGTTCGCACCGATGCCAAGCGCTAGGACCAGGATCGCAATGAATGTAAACCCGGGTTGCTTCACCAGTTGACGAAACGCGAATTGAAAATCTTTGAGCATAGGCAGATCGGTATTTATTCAGATCGAAAATCTCGAGATTTCGTTAGGCCGTCTGTCATTGTTCACGTAAAACCTGAGCTGGATCGATGCGTATCGCGCGACGAGCAGGTAAAAAGCAGGCAGCTAGCGAAACGATCGTAATCACCGTGAGCGCGGATCCAAACGCCAGTGGATCGTGGGAACTCACTTTGTAGAGCAGATTGCCCATCAAGCGGGTAAGCAGAAGAGCTCCTACGCCACCGATCACGATTCCTGCGATCGTTAATCGCAATCCGCGTGAAAGGACTAGTCGGAGAATGTCCCGTGACTCCGCGCCGAGTGCCATTCGCATGCCAAGTTCGCGCGTCGCTTGCGAAACCGAATACGACATGACCGCGTACAATCCTATTGCGGCAAGGAACAAAGCCATGACTCCAAAGATCGCGATCAACGTGGCGGCAAGCCGCTGCGTGTAACCCTTCCTATCCACTTGCTCTGCTACGCGAAATGGAGTAGCCGGCGCGAGATTAGGATCGAGCGCATGCACTTCGCGCGCGAGCGCGTTCCGGATCGCGCCAGGAGTCTCACGCGTGCGGATAAGAAGATTATTACTCTCGAAAAAGTTCTGTCGCAGCGGCACATAGAAGAATGTCCTGGGGAGCTCGAGCTTGTTCTCGTAATTCACGGTCTTGGCCACACCGACAATTTGCAGCCAGTGATCCTTAACTCTAAGCCGCTGTCCGATCGGATCCTTTCCCGGCCAATATTTCGCCGCCAACGTTTCATTGATGATTGCTACTGGCAGCGCGTTTTCATCGTCGGTGCGTTGGAATTCACGTCCGGCTGCGATTGGGATACCAACCGTCTTGAAATAGTCCTCAGCTACTTCGAGGTAAGATGAATTTAGTTGCTCGTCGGGCGCGGATTGGTAGCCATCAATCGCCAGCGCCGCGGTAGAGAAGTCGCCGTAACTAAATGGTATTAACCGCGTCAGAGTTGCCGATTCCACACCGGGAATTTCGCGCACCCGGTCAAGTAGTTGAGTGTCGAAAGCTTTTGCGCGTTCCAAATTGTATCCAGCCGAGACCAAGTCGGCGCCGGATACAATTGCATCAGTAGAGAAACCCGGGCTGGTGTTCTGCATTCGTTGCAAGCTTTGCAAGAGCAAGCCCGTGCCAGCTAGTAACACGAAACTTAACGATACCTGGACCAGAACTAGACCGGAGCGCAAGCGCGATCGACTACTACCACCTACTACACCGCCGCCTTCGGTTTTGAGTGCACCGGAAAGATCGACGTGGCTGGCTTGGATCGCCGGCATGAGCGCAAAAAGCATGGTAGCGCCGATGCAGATACCTACGATTACCACGAGCACGCGCCAGTCGATTTGTCCTGGCAAATCAATTACGATTCCCGCCGCGGGCGAAGGGAACGAAAGCACGAGCGCGTTGCGGCACCAATATGCAACGGCGATTCCGCCGACAGCCGCGATCAACGCAAGAAGCAATCCTTCAGTGAAAAGTTGTTTGATCAAACGGCGACGACCTGCACCGAGGGCCAGACGCATCGTCATTTCATGGCGGCGCAAAAGCGACCGTGCCAGCAAGAGGTTGCTTACGTTCGCGCACGCGATTAGCAAAACAAAAAACGCGACCACCATCGTGATGACTAGCGTAGACGTCATGTTTCCTGCCTGATTGAACGGCGTTCTCCACAGCGGCGAAAGCGAGAGGTTGTGACCGCGATTCGTTTCCGGAAAATCCTTTTCCAGCCGTTGCGAAATTGCGTGAAGCTCAGCGTCCGCCTGTTGACGTGTT
>QHRI01000163.1 GCA_003221375.1 Verrucomicrobiota bacterium | reverse complement strand
CATCGCGGCCTATACGCTCGCATATCAAGTCGGCTCGAAGATCGAGTCGCTTGTGCCGGGCGACACGAAACACACGCCAGTTGACCCGTTCGTCGCCCAGATGAATGCGCTGGCTAAACAGTTGAAGATGGACCGCACACGTTTTGTCAATCCGCACGGAGTCGATTACAAGGTCAAGCCGTTGCCGTACTCCACAGCCGAAGACATGGCGCGTCTCACTCGCTACGCGATGAACAAGGCCAGCTTCCGCTTCTATGTGTCGCAAAAGGAACGGCAAATCTCATTCGATCGAGCCGGGCGGCGACTGAATTACGTCCTTCGAAACACAAACGAACTCCTGGGGAAGATGGGCATCGACGGAGTCAAAACAGGTCGCACCGCGCGGTCCGGAGATTGTTTGATTCTGTATGCCAATCGCCAGGCAGAAGTTGTTCGCCAGGGCCAGATGGAAACTGTGTATCCGCGTCATTTAATGGTAGTGCTCCTGGGGAGCACGAATCGATTCGGTGAAGGAGCAGCCCTTTTGCAACGCGGCTGGCAATTGTACGACCAATGGGCCGCAGGCGGTCGTGTAGCTGATTCAAAAAAAATGCTTTGATTGGGCCTTTGGCGAATGAACGCACGGATTGGTGTTTCTACCGCGTGGGACGGCGGACTGGAGACCGTCATTCCTTGAGAGTGCGAAAATGAAGCCACGGATTGGTGTTTTGACCAGCGGTGGCGATTGCCCCGGCCTTAACGCGGTCCTGCGTGGCGCGGTACTCGCGGCGGAAAAGCTCGGCTGGGAAATTGTTGGTTTTCGTGACGGATTCGAAGGACTTCTTCCTCCCGGCCATCATGTCATTCTCGATCGCCAAAGCATCAATGGCATTATGGCCCTTGGCGGAACGATCATTGGCACGACGAATCGCGGTCATTTTGTTGCCAAGGTGGGCGCTGGCAATCGAACCGTTGTGCCTGCGAATGTGATTGAAGGCGCCAAAAAGATCCTGTACTAGCTTCAAGTAAAGGCGTTGATCATTGTCGGCGGCGATGGCTCGATGGTCACGGCGCAACAATTGCAGGAAGCGGGTATTAATTGCATCGGCGTCCCAAAGACAATCGACAACGATCTCGAGGCCACTGCGACAACGTTCGGATTCGATTCTGCTGTCGCTGTCGTAATGGACGCGCTTGATCGAGTGCACACAACGGCCACCAGTCACAGGCGAGTCATGGTAGTTGAAGTAATGGGCCGCCATGCCGGCTGGATTGCGTTGCACGGGGGCATCGCTGGCGGCGCCGATATTATTTTGATTCCCGAAATTCCATTCCATTACGACAGCATTGCGAGCGTGGTAAAAGCGCGCGAGGCGGCTGGATATCTGGGAACGGTTGTTGTGGTCGCAGAAGGCGCGCGGCCAAGGCATGGCGAACAAGTCAAGCGCGATGTGGTAGGAGGCGAATTCCGTCTCGGCGGCGTCGGCGAAATCGTGGCGCACGAAATCGCGAAACGCACCGGAAAAGAAACGCGCTGCTGCGTTCTTGGCCATTTGCAGCGCGGAGGCGCTCCCACGACACTCGATAGAATTTTAGGCACGCGCTTCGGCGTGAAAGCCGTCCAACTGGCCAATGAAGGACATTTTGGTTCGATGGTTAGTTACCAAAACTATCAGGTACGTCAGGTACCGATTGCGGAAGCCGTCAATCGGCTCAAACTGGTTCCGCAGAATGGCGAGATGGTGCAGACCGCGCGTGACGTGGATATTTCCTTCGGCGACTGATTTGCTTCACGATCGACTCCTCACCTTAGTCCTGTCCTCGTTCGCAGAGGAGAGGAAAGGGCATGAGGCGCCATCTGCCTTTCGTCGCGTATGAAACTTCCTATCCCCACCTCTCCGTTTGCCAAAGGGAGAGGATTGAGGTGAGGGATTGCACTTAGCCCATCAAACATCGAAACCTCTGTGAAAATCATCCTCGCATATTTCGCGGATTCGACACGCAGATGATTCCTCGCCGCCCATGCGACATCCAAGCAAACATGGTAATGTGCAGCTGCGATGACGCGGAGCGCTATGCTCACGCAAAGTACTAACTCAGTGCTGATGATCCGGCCCTGCCGGTTTTATCCAAACCCGGAGACCGCGGCCGACAATGCGTTCCAGTCTCGACTTGATCGCGCCGTTGATGCGCTCAGCACGGACGCGCGAAAGGAATTTGACGCAGCAGTGCAAAAGCTTCGTGGCGCTGGCGTGAATGTACATGTGTTTGACGACACCGCCGAACCGGAAAAGCCGGACGCAGTTTTCCCCAACAACTGGATCTCAACGCACCACGATGGACGGATCGCCCTGTTTCCGATGTATTCAGCGCTGCGGCGCCTGGAACGCCGCCAAGACATTATTGCTGAACTGCGCAAAGACTATCGCGTCAGCAAGGTAATCGACTACGCGGTATTCGAGGAGCAAGAATGTTGCCTTGAAGGTACCGGCAGTCTGGTGCTCGATCACCTGAACAAAGTTGCGTACGTCTCGCTCTCAAATCGCTCCAACCCAAAGGTGATCCGCCGCTTTGCGAATGATTTTTGTTACGAGCCAGTCACCTTCACGAGCATCGGTTCTGACGGCCAGCCAATCTATCATACGAACGTAATGATGTGCATCGGAACTGCATTCGCGCTGGTTGGTTTGGAGATGATTCCGAACAAAGCCGAGCGGCAACAGGTGCGCGCGCGATTGGAACAGAGCGGCAAAGACATTATCGAGTTGTCGCCGAGCCAGATCGCGAACTTCGCGGGCAACGCAATCGAATTGCATGACACACACGGCGAGAAATTGCTCGCGCTGTCTGACCGCGCTGTGCGAGCTTTGGGCGAGGAACAATGCGCACAGTTAAATCGCTATGTGCATCTGGTGCCGCTTGAACTTCCTACCATCGAACTTGGTGGCGGAAGCGCGCGTTGTATGATCGCGGCAATTCACCTGGAATCGCGCTTGCAACATGCAACATAAACGCAAACCCAATCACCAGATTGCGCGTACAGCAAACGCCAGATTCTGATTCGCTGTTCCCACCTCCTTAAGAAAACGTCCAGAGATTTCACTCGTTCGTCTCCCGACTCTCTCGCAGCTACCCCTCGCTGCGCAAATCGTCCATGTCGCTCGTCCCACACGCTCCATTCTCGACTTCGCTCGGAATGGCACTGTGAGGTTGTGACTGCGCAATCAAACGCGCGAAAGCCGACGACGTTTCACATGCTCTGATGCCGAAACATTACAGAAAAATCATGTAAAAAATCTGGCAATCGCCCGGCGACCCCTCATAGCATCGCCGCCAAAGTCGGCAATCGACGACATAGAGGAAATAACATGAAAAAAAGAACTTCTCAAAAATCCGCCTTCTCTATTTCACGTCTTCTCGCTTGTTTGTTTTGCTTGGTCGGCGTTTTCCTGGCGCTGCTGGCGATTAGTGGCCCGTTGGGAACGAAATCTCTGGCGCAAGGAGCAGGCGATCCCAGCGGCAGCTCTGTCTGGGTTGGCGCCTCTTATCACAATGATGTTTCTCCACCACTGCGCGAGATGCCTGCCTCAAGCGAATACGACTTCAGACGTGGCGGCGAGCGGGAGGCGAATGAGAACCCTAAAATACCTTATCGGCACATAGACAGTGTTGATCCAGTCGTCCAAAACTGGGATGCATCGGTGTTCGCTGGTAAAGGGCCAAACATCCCTGTCCCCATTCGCACGTTCGATGGTATTCCTTTCCCCGGTGTGGGCTGTAATTGCGCTCCGCCAGACCCGAATGGAGCCGTGGGCCTGACGCAATATGTGCAAATCGTCAATGAAGGATATCAGGTCTTTGACAAGGCCACTGGCAATTCGGTTTTGGGCCCTAGTAGCATTTCTTCCATTTGAAGCGGTTTTGGCGGTGTTTGCGAAACTGGCGGAAGCGGTGATCCAGTCGTGCTCTATGATCACATGGCAAACCGCTGGCTGATAAGTCAGTTCGCTGGTACCAGCACGATAACCGATGAGTGTGTGGCCATCTCGACGACTTCGGATGCCACCGGCAGTTATTATCGCTACGGATTTCATCTCGGGTCGAATTTCTTTGATTATCCTCACCTCGGTGTGTGGCCCGATGCCTATTACATGAGCATGAACGTTTTCAACGCGTCGGGCACAACCTACCTCGGTCCTCAGCCCTTCGCCTTTGACCGGACGAAGATGTTGGCCGGGCAGCCTGCTACCTTCGTTAGTCCGGTCGGACCTCTCGGTGGATCGGTCGATGCCTTTCTACCCGCAGATCTCGATGGTTCGAGGTTGCCGCCAACGGGCGCTCCGAACACTTTTGTTGGGTTTCCCGGCCAGGCGACGAATCCAAATTATACCACCTACCATTTTCACGTGGATTTCGTTACGCCTGCGAACTCGACCTTTACTACCTTCGCCAGTCCATCGGCCGCTGGTTTTACCGCGCTTTGTCCTAGCACGCGCGCATGTGTTCCGGAAAATGGAGTCACCCGTGGTCGGCAATTTCACTGTAAGCTCTGCCGGCGTAGCAGGCATCCGTTGGTTTGAACTGCGCAATGTGACTTCCGGTCCCGTCACGGTTTATCAGCAGAGCACTTACCAACCGGACACAACGTGGCGCTGGATGGGGAGTGCAGCGATGGATGGACAAGGGAATCTCGCCATCGGCTTTAGCGCTTCCAGTTCGAGTATTCATCCGCAGCTTCGTTATGCCGGACGATTGGCGACAGATCCGCTCAACACTTTGTCTCAAGGCGAAGCACATCTTTATGATGGCGCTGGCAGCCAAACCGGCAGCGGCAATCGCTGGGGCGACTATAGCTCGTTGACAATTGATCCCGTGGACGACACGACGTTCTGGTACACCAACGAATACTATTCATCGACTACATCATATAACTGGCGGACCCGCATTGGCAGTTTCAAGCTCGCAACCGGCACACCGACCCCGACTCCCACTGCAACCGCAACACCAACCACGACGCCAACTGCGACGCCAACTGTTTCACCAACACCTAGCCCTACGCCTACACCGACAGCTACTCCGACTTCAACACCGACCCCGACCCCCACAGCGACCCCAACGCCAACTCCGACTCAATTGATCATGAATGGAGCGCTGGAAGGCAGCATATCGCCCTGGGTCTTGTCTGGCTCCGGCGCCTTTTACACCAACAACGGAAACTATCCCCACGGCGGGACGGGCTACATGTATTTCGGCGTTAATAACAACGTGACGGGACAGGTTTACCAAACCGTATGATTTCTTGTACGTCGAAGTCCGCAACACCAGCGGCACGTTGCTTCAAACCCTTGCAACCTACAGTAACAGAGATAAAACGACCCCTGGTAACTATTCACAAAAATCATTTAGCCTTGCTGCCTACAGAGGTCAGGCTATTCGACTGCAATTCCGTTGTACGACCGATTATTCGCTATCAACGACTTTCCGAATAGACGATGTCTCGTTGAGGTGATCATCGTCCAAAGAGCAGAAAAGGAACGGTAACGCTGTAATCAGCGTTAAACGGCGGACCGGAATACATAAGATCAACGCTGGCGTCGGGAAGTTCTTTCGGATCTGAAAGCCATCTCAAGTTATCGCCAAATTACAGCCGATTCATTCAGGGAAACATCGAGAGATTTTACTCGTTGGTCGCCCGATTCTCTCGCAGCTACCCTGGCTGCGCAACCGCCCATCTCGCTCGTCCCGCTCGCTCCATTCTCGACTTCGCTCGGACAATTGCTGCTCCAAAAACGAAAGCTCAAAAACCTAAAGCTGCGCCAGCAGCGGAAGAAGATTTTTTACCGCTTCACGGGACTGATTACGTGGAGTTTTATGTCGGGAACGCCAAACAGGCGGCTCATTTCTATAAGACCGCCTTCGGGTTTCAAAGCCTGGCGTATTCCGGGCCCGAAACCGGGGTGAAAGATCGCGCCAGCTATGCGATTCGGCAGAACAAGTTGACTTTGCTCCTGACTACTCCCATCCGGGCGAATAACCCGATCGCCGATCACATCTACAAACATGGCGACGGCGTCAAGGCGCTGGCGTTGACGGTGGGCGATGCAACCTCAGCATGGAAGGAAACGACTAAACGCGGCGGCAAGAGTTACATGGAGCCGAAGACGCTCTCGGATGAACATGGCGAGTTGGTGATGAGCGGGATCCACACCTACGGCGAGGTCGTTCATCTGTTCATCGAGCGCGGAAACTATCGCGGACCGTTCATGCCCGGCTTTCGCAAATGGGAATCGAATTACAATCCGCGGGAGACAGGCCTGCAGTATGTCGATCATTGCGTGGGTAACGTCGCCTTGGGCCAGATGAATCCAAGGGTGAAATTTTATGAAGACGTAATGGGGTTCCGCAACATCCTGACCTTCGACGACAAGGACATTTCCACCGAATACTCGGCGCTCATGAGCAAGGTGATGAGTAACGGAAATGGTTTTGTGAAGTTTCCGATCAATGAGCCGGCCGAAGGTAAGAAGAAATCGCAGGTGGACGAGTATCTGGAATTTTACGATGGCGAAGGTGTCCAGCATGTCGCCATGGCGACCAACAATATCATCGAAACGGTAACGGACCTGCAAAAACGTGGCGTAGAGTTTCTGAACATTCCTTCCACCTACTACGATACGCTGCTCGATCGCGTTGGTCACATCGACGAAGAACTAAATGCTTTAAAGCGCCTGGGCATCCTCGTCGATCGAGATAATGAAGGTTATTTGCTGCAAATATTCACCAAGCCCATAGAAGACCGGCCGACGCTGTTTTTTGAAATCATTCAGCGCAAAGGCGCGAAGAGCTTTGGCAAAGGAAATTTCAAGGCGCTCTTCGAAGCCATCGAGCGCGAACAAGCTGCAAGAGGCAATTTGTAAAACCGGAGGAGACGACAATGCCGTATTACCAAAAATTGGGAGATATTCCGAGGAAGCATCACATCTGGTTCCACCGCAACGGATCGACGCCGACATATAATAACGAAGGCATCGCCTACGAGCATGTCTTCACCACGCAAGGGTTCGATGAGGCATACTCGATCATGTATCACCTGCGCCCGCCCACGCGCGTGCGCAATGTCGAGTTAATCAAACATTGGGAACCGAAAAAAGTAACCGATAGTCCGCTGCGACATCATCATTTGAAGACTGCTGATATCCCGCGGCGAGGCGATCTCTACACGGGACGCGTCCCGATGTTGTTTAATCAGGACGTTATTGCCTATCGCGCCAAGCCGGAGAAGGCATACGATAAATTTCAATATTACAAGAACGGTGGCGCCGATGAGATCATTTTCGTGTTTCACGGCAGCGGTGTGATGGAATCCGTTTTCGGCAAACTGCCTTATCGCGCCGAGGATTACATTGTGATTCCGCGCGGGATCACCTACCGGCTCGTGCCGGACAATGTCGAGGAGGAGGATTATCTCATTCTCGAATCGGTCGGTCCTGTTCGGATTCCGCAACGTTACCTGAATCACGAGGGGCAAATCAAAATGGGCGCGCCGTACTCGGAGCGGGACCTCCACGGTCCTCGCGAAATCATGACAATCGATAAGGAGGAAGACGTCGATATTCTCGTAAAAGATGGATCGCGACTTACGCGGGTGACGCTGGCGCATCATCCATTCGATGCGGTCGGCTGGGATGGTTATCTCTATCCATTCACTTTCAACGCGCAGGATTTCGAGCCGATCACCGGAACGGTGCATCAACCGCCACCGATTCATCAGACATTCGAAATCCGCGGATATGTTGTATGCACGTTTGCGCCGCGCATGCTCGACACACATCCGGAAGCTGTAAAAATTCCGTGGGTGCACGACAACGTCGAGGCTGACGAAGTTCTATTTTACGTGCGCGGCAATTTTGGGTCACGACGGGGCATCGAGAGCGGTTCGATTACGTTGCATCCGCGTGGAATTCCGCACGGTCCGCATCCAGGAACGATCATGGCCAGTAGGAATGCTGCGCGCACCGAAGAGCTTGCGGTGATGTTCGATACGGCCCACACGCTTGAGCTCACCGAGGAATCGCTTGCGCTGGACGATCCAAAATATCCTCAGAGCTGGCTGGATTAGTCAATAGTGTCATACCGAGCGAAGTCGAGGAATTCTCGTGGAATAAACGGTTGGTGTCTTCGCGGGGATGTCTCGACTTCGCTCGACATGGCGCAATAAGAGTGTGTTAAGCTACTGCCACCACAACCTATGATTCAGCGCCGTCATTCCGAGCTCGATGTTGAAGAGCGCTTCACGCGCGAGAGCAATCGGCTGCCAGAGAGAGACCTCGATAGAATTGCGAACGCGTACCGCGACCTGCTTCAAAGCGTTGGGGAGGATGTTGATCGAGAGGGTCTCCAACGCACCCCGGATCGGGCAGCGCGCGCGCTGGAGTTCCTCACACAAGGCTATCGGCAGAATCTCAAGGAGATCATCAACAGAGCCGTTTTCGAGTCCAGTGCGAGTGAGATCATTCTGGTCAAAGACATTGAGCTTTATTCCCTGTGTGAGCACCATCTGCTTCCCTTCATTGGTCGCGCGCACGTCGCATACCTTCCAAATGGGAAAGTGATTGGCCTCTCCAAGGTCGCGCGCATTGTCGATGTATTCGCGCGGCGTTTGCAGATCCAGGAGAATCTTACTACCCAAATCGCCGAGTCGCTCATGAATTGCTTGCACCCCTCGGGCGTGGCCGTGGTGGTAGAAGCGAAGCATCTTTGCATGATGATGCGGGGCGTTGAGAAACAGAACTCGGTCATGAAGACCTCGTGTCTTCTGGGTACTTTTAAAGACGACGCCCGAACACGTTCGGAATTTCTCTCGCTGCTGAAGGACTAGGTCGCGCGCGCATTGTCCCTCGTTATCCGTGGGTCGCCGCGACGATCGATGGCGGCCCCCACCGCATTGGCAAACCGAACCAGCGGCTGTGTCGCCAAATTCTTTATGCGCGTGTGAGGCTTCGTGCTCTCAACCGCTTACTTGCGGGAGAACTGGTGGCTCAAACGAGCGAGTGCAAGTGCAGCAAGGAGTAGCCCGAAATCGCGGAGCGCCACGTCAAAGTAGCCGGGAATCAGTAACAGGTTAATTATGATCAACGCCAGCCAGGCGGCGACGATGTAAGCGAAGATCCGCGGTCTCAGCGCAACGCCAATTCCAGCCACAATCTCAATCACACCGACCACAAGCATGAGCGTATGTGAGGGCAACGGTGAAATTCCCGCCACCACTCCAGGGAGATACTGATCCCAGTTGACCAGGAGGTGGAAGAACTTGTCCAACCCGGCGAGGATGGGGGCAACGGTGAACCCAAATTGAAGGATTCGGAAGGCCTGATGAGCCGGCGAAGACCCGATTTTGTCAGCGGCCGTATCAGCTGCACTGTGTAATTGATCAGCGGTTGTGTTCATAACAAGCAATTTTTCGATTCCATATTAATAAGTCAACAAAGTATTTGACTATTTATATATACGAAACTGGCGCAATTACTGGATGTCTTTGTCCGCAGAATCCACGGCAGGAAATCCCCGCCCAGAAGATTGGTAGCGGATTATGGCGTACGCTCGAAGGCGTGCGGAAGCAGCGATGTGCGTTTATGTCACCTCGAAGCGGCAGGAAGGCGCTGGCCCGCGGATGCAACATTGTTTCACGCGCGAGCCAATGACGCTGGTGAGCAGTGATTCTGCCAGTAGACATGCTTCGGGATGATTCGCCGTGGCAGCTGCAATTGGGCAGCCGTTGCCATAGATGAAGTGTTTGCCATCTTCCTCGCGAAAACTGGCCGCGCCACCCAGCTCCTTGAGAATCCGCAACGCAGCGTCAATTCTTTGCCGCCGGGTTTTGCCCTTCAAATGACGCAGATGTTCCCGGGCCACGGTTCGCCCGGCGGCGCGCATTCCAGCGCGTAGATTACTTGGCGCAATTTGCCGGGAGAATATTGACATGAGAAGCGAGACCAGCTGCCCATAGGCCTTCGGAAAGAGTTGTTCGGCTTCGGGACCAAGAGCATAGGTGGTGTGCGGTTTACGAAAACCTCGTTTCAACCCAACCTGGGCCACCAGCCTGTCGCGCTCGAGGCTGGCAAGGTGCGCTCGCACAGCGTTATCGGTCAGGCTCAGCTCTTCCGCGAGTTCGTTCACTGTCCGCTCTCGTGTTCGCAGGAGGTCGAGGATTTTTCCCCGCGTGCTTTTGAATAACCGCTCGCGCCAGCCTATATGTTTCATTGATTTAAAGATCATGAGGA
>QHRI01000162.1 GCA_003221375.1 Verrucomicrobiota bacterium | reverse complement strand
TGGCAGGAATTATCGATCTTTAAGTTTAAACCCAACCAAATTCATCGTCTGACCATAACGACAGACAAAGAGCTTTCGCTGGAACGCAGTGAGAACAATCAGTGGCATTGGGTGAAAGGCACTGGTGAGATCGATGGGACAAGAGTACAAGCGTTGCTCAACACCTTGTCGAACCTACATGCAGTGCGCTGGCTAGGAGCAACGAAGCCCCAGAATGGTTTGGAAAAACCGCAGCTCACTCTCGCATTCACAACTTCACCCGATAACAAGGCGTCACATAAGTTGATCATCGGCGCTCCAGCCAATGACGGAACATGGTACGCACACGCCGACGAGCGCGAAGGCACATTTGTGATTAGCAATTCGGACTTGAATACCTTGAGGTTATCTGTTGTGGCGCAACCCTCGCCCATCCCAAGTCGGACGCCCAGCGTTGCGCCCTGATCCGCGTTTGTCATTGCGAGCGAACTGGAGGCGTCCCGTAGTGTTACCTAAAAGTTCCAACATGAGATCCTTCGACTTCGCTTAACTTCGAGTCAGGATGGCCCGGCTTGAGATTTCTGTGCTGTGTAAATCGTCACGATGCCACGAGTCAACGGTTGAAGTGTCGCGTGCTCAAAGCCGCTTGCTTCAATTAAATCGACCATCGCACGGCCGCTGGGAAATTGTTCGATCGAGTGCCCGAGATAGTCATAGGCGCTTTTCTTTCCAGTCAAAACGGAGCCCAGAAATGGCAGGCAGTGATGTAAATAGAAACGATAGATAGGGCGCAGAATCGGTCCTGTTGGCAGTGAAAACTCAAGCACTAACAAATGCCCGTTTCTCCTAAGCACGCGCGACATCTCAACAAGCGCGCCTCTCCAATTCTCCATGTTACGCAACCCGAAGGCGATGGTGATGCAATCGAATGAAGCATCTGCGAATGGCAGCATCATGGCATCGGCAAGAATTGTTTGCCGCACACCTTTCTTCTGCGCCAGCTCCAGCATTTCAGGCACGAAATCCACACCTGTCACCTTTGCATCCGGCAGTTCCTTCTGGAGTGCGAGAGCCAAATCTCCGGTGCCGGTAGCAAGATCGGCAATTTTTCCCGGATGCCAGCTGAAAACTATGTCGGCCGCGCGTTTTCGCCAATAAACATCGACTCCGCAGCTAAGCATG
This sequence comes from Verrucomicrobiota bacterium, assembly GCA_003221375.1. Taxonomy (GTDB): domain Bacteria; phylum Verrucomicrobiota; class Verrucomicrobiia; order Chthoniobacterales; family UBA10450; genus Udaeobacter. The sequence goes on along the minus strand of QHRI01000162.1, from coordinate 6,623 downwards.
TGATTAGCCAGATCATAACGTCTGACAATAGCGCCAAACATCTGCCGAACTCGTGTGGGCTCAGTTGCGATACTGGAGTTTGTCATTCGAAGAGGGATGAACGTCAACTCATGATTATATGACAACTCACTTCTTGTTTACCACATGGATGTAACTAATGTCTGAAAGTCACGTGTCACAAATGTTAGGCATAAAGTTTGTTATAAAAAAGGATTGCTAATGCACCAAACCCCGGCTATGTGACCGGTATGGATATATCTGTTAAAGCGTTAGAAGAAGCCGTTTCAATACGCCGGCAAATTGATGGTCTGGAAAGACGTCTTTCCTCGATCCTGGGAGAAGCACCTGCCAGACCTGCAGCGGTCAGACCCAGAGCGGTCAGAGCCACAGCGGGCAGAGCCACAGCAGCCCCCAAACAGGGAGCGCGTTACTTTTCGCCTTCAACCCGAGCGAAGCTTTCAGCTGCGGCTAGGGCCCGCTGGGCTAGATTAAAAGGCGGGACGAAAGCAGCCCCTGCCAAAAAGAAAGGCGCACTTACGGCCGCTGGCCGGCGAAAGCTCTCCGAGCTAATGAAGGCCCGTTGGGCAGCAAGGAGAAAGACCGCAGGGACAAAGAAAGCCCCTTCGGCGAAGAAAGGTGGACTTACACCTGCCGGGCGAAGAAGGCTTTCGCAGTTGATGAAGGCTCGCTGGGCGGCGCGGAGGAAAGGTGCGCGCAAGTAGTCTAGCAAAATAATCGAAGTCGGCGGCTTGCCGCTAGTTTTCACTTCTGGGTAAGGACCGGTGGCGAGGAACCCAAGCTCTGCTCGCGAGAGGACTCGAACCTCCACGGGTTTCCCCATACGGTCCTGAGCCGTACGCGTCTGCCAATTCCGCCACGCGAGCAAAAACCAGTGGCCCCTACCATGCGCACATGCCGGCCGCCCGCAAGATCAAACCGGAGACATTTGAAGAAGGTGAGCCGAGCGACACTTGGTAGTTAGCCCGAACGTTTCTTCCGTGCTCGAACCTCCAATTGGTGCGCTTTGCGTACCTGGCCGAGCGAGCGCAAAAGGTCAGCATAATTGGATACAACAATCTCGTAATCCTTCAAAGATTTATCCTCTACCTGCTCCCATATCTTGAGAGAAGCCTGATACAGCTCCGCCGCTTTGGTATAATCACCGCGCGAATGATAGACGACCGCCAGATTGCATTTTGACTGTGCAATATCGGCAAGCGGAGGCGGATCCAAATTCTCACGAATGGCCAGTGCGCGAAGATGTATTTTCTCTGCCTCAGTGAAACGGCGTTCGTTAGTGTAAAACACGGCCAGGTTATTCAACACGGATGCGACATCGGGGTGATCCGGCCCGAGTTGCTTCTCGTAAATCTGCAGTGCGCGCAGGTAACAGGGCTCAGCCGCCTTCTGTCGCCCCGACTTACGCAAAATCAGGGCAACGTTGTTTAACATGGTGCCGAGATCCGAGTAATGAATGTCTTCGATTTCCGTGCCCGCAGCGATGGCTTTCTGATAAAAATTAACCGCTTCTTCAGATTGGCCAAGACTATCGCATAGAAAGGCAAGCCGCCTCGCGGAGCGGTAGATGGCACGCTGATCTGGCGGATTTACCTTTTCCAGGATTGCATGCGCCTTAAGCAAATATCCTTTAGCCGCTGCCCGATCTCCCTTTTGATCGAGAAGCTGTCCTAACTTCTCAAAGCTGGTCGCCAGCGGAAGGTCGGTTCCGCGAAAGGCGCGCTTGGCAATTTCAAGTGCTGTTTCGGCAACGCGAATCGCCTGTGGCAAACGGTTTGTGGCACGCAGAGTATCGAGTTTGTCGTTGAGGATGGTCCAAAGCTGTTCTTCACCTTTCATTACTCATCACCAACCCTCGCTTACTTGGGTAACTAGTCGGCCGGCAAGGTCCTCAGTTGCAAGGGGCAAAGCCTGTCGCTCGTCACTAGTTACATCACTGCTCACAAAGAAGCTGGTCTGTCCAACCACATCGTTCGGCGGTATCAGGTCTTTACCGTCCCGTCCGGTTAGCCAGTACTTTACTACCAGCACCAGGCTAAATTCGGTCGTGGCCAGCACGTTTCCTCGCACCGAACGGGCTGGTGCTCGGGTAATGCGATATACTTCACCTGACAGCGTAGCGTCCGCTTTGTCCCCGCTGGTAATCTGGTACGTTCCATCTTGTTGTATCTGCTTGATCACTGTATCGGTAACCAATACTTCGATCCTAGGGACGAGAGTGCGATTCTTAAACGTCGGTACTGCGATGGTGTGAACATCGCGCAGATAATACGGCTTTACCGGGCCGACTTGATAACCAAGGCAACCACCCAGCGCAAAGCAGAATAGGGTCGCAAATAAGGCTTTCAAGGCGCCGGTGAGGCGGACGCCCCGGGAGAGGCGGATGCCTCGGGAGGCGGCGACGGAGCGGAGCTTGTGCTTGTGCCCGGCGGCGCCATTAAAAGGTCGGGTGCAGTGGTGGTATCGGGCGCAAGTGAAGCCGGTGGTGGAAGTGAATTATCGCTCTCCGACGCGGGCAACGGCGCTTCGTTGTTTGGCTGGCCCGGTTTCGCCGTCCCGGTTTCGGCCGTTCGCGCTCCGCGCATGTCACTCTTTTTCTTGCCTGCCTGTCCTACAGGAAGCGCCGGTTGAAGCGCCGCATCTCCAAATTTTGCGCGCAATTGATCAATCCGTTTCTTCGCCTCGTTGCTTTCCTGGGAACCTGGCTGCTGGCGAATCACTTCGTTATAGTAGATCACCGCGGCACGATAATATTTCTGTTTGTCGTAAAATTTCGCGACCTTATATGAGTTCGCTGTTTGTTTGTGCTCGAGAATATCGAGATTAGCGCGCGCCTGAGCTGCTTTCTCGCTCTTAGGATAGTGGAGGAGGAAATCTTCGAACCCAGTTTTGGCATTCGCTGCCGCCGCAGCGTCCTTTGTTCCTAATTGCGCAGCGGTAAACCAGATGTAACCAATCTGGTATTGCGCGTCCACGGCGACAGGCTCGTTGGGAAACTTGTCTACAACAGCCTGGTACGCTTGAATGGCCGCATCATTGGCGCCTTGTTTCTCGCGGGCCAGACCAATATCAAATTGTGCCCGTGCAGTATATTTTCCGTAGGGCGCAGTCCGGACAACGTTGGCAAAAATAGTCACAGCACGGTCCAATGCCGACGCAATCGGAACGCCAAGGAATCTCAACTTTTTCCCTTTAAGATAAATTTCGCCGATGCGAAACTGCGCCTCGATTGCTTCTCTGGGATGACGTCTGACGAGGCTCTTGTAGGCCCTGATCGCGCGCTTGTAGTCGCCTTCTTTTTCCGCAGTCTGGCCAACTTGGAATAGCTCCGCGGCATCGCCGTTCATTTCTTCTTCCCCGCCCGGGCCTACATACTGCGGTTTTTGACCGGGCTTAAACACAACAGAAGCCGTGCTGGACTGAGGCAAAAGAAATACGGCAACCACGAAAACCAGGAGAACGCGAATGGTAAATTGCATGGGTGTGGCAGGGTAGTTGACTTATGCGCCCAGTCAAGTTTCGGCGGACCCCAGCCCCCTGCTGAAACATTCACACATTTCGGGAAGTGAACCCTTTTCCAAGGCCGTAAGACTGGCTAACCTTTCAATCTCATTTTGAATCTGACTGATCAGCAAAAGATACGCATCGGCTCGTGCGCCTGGAGCTTTGAAGATTGGCGTGGCGTTTTCTATCCGTCGGGTTTGCCGGAGGCTCACTGGCTGGAATTTTATGCCAACCATTTCACGGCAGTTGAAGTGGACTCAACTTTTCATGCTGTTCCGCCAGAAAATAGCGTTCGGCGTTGGGTCCAAATGACACCGAGCGACTTCCGTTTCACCTGTAAACTTCCCCGTCAGATCACACATACTTCCCGGCTTCGCAATTGCGCTGCAGAACTAAGTTCATTTCTGCGGGCCATCGAACCGCTTGGAACAAAACTCGGTGTTATCCTCATTCAGCTTCCACCTTCCTTCGCGCCAAAGGATGGCAAACTGGCGCTGCGCAATTTCATCGGTCAACTCCCCCGGGATTTCCGTTTCGCAATCGAATTTCGTCATGCCGGATGGCATCGGCCACAGTTCATCCGGCTTTTGGAAAAGCATCGCATTTGCTGGGTGTGGGCGGATACCACTCCACTCAACGAACGAAATCTTGCACCTTTCGAATTTCTGCCGCGCACTTCTGATTTTCTCTATCTGCGCCTGCTTGGAGATTACACAACCAAATACGATGTCGATGGTGGGCACGTCCATCGTTACAAAAAACTCTTATGGAAACGCGAAGCTGCGCTGGAGAGCTGGTCGCTCAAGGCGGAGCGGCACCTTTCCGAAGTGCGGAATGTCTGGGCATTCGTTAGCAATCATTTCGAGGGATTTGCGCCCGAAACGTGTCAGCGCCTCGCTCAGCGTTTGGGACTTAAGGCGCTCCTGCCTTCAGAAACCGAACAAGCTATCTCAGCACAGAAACGGTCGCAGCTCGATCTTCAGTTATAACAGCGGTTCGATACCGAGCGGGCGCATGATGCGCTGGTGTTTTTCGAAAATGCACACCTGGTGGATCCCAAAGGCCGCCAACTTTTGCGCGAGCCGGGGAAAATTTTCGCTCAATTGCGCATGCGAATGCGCGTCAGAGGCAGTTGTAAAAGGAATCCCCTTCGCTATTGCGAGTTCAATGATCCGATCGCCTGGATAAAGTTCGTTCACCGGCTTGCGCCATCCGGCGGTGGAAAGTTCGATGGCGAGATTGCGCGCGCGAATAAAATCGAGCGTTTCGTTGACGATCGCACCGATCTCCGCAACGGGCCGATGACCATGAATCTTGATGAGATCGAGATGAGCTAGGCAATCGACTAATCCCGTTGCCGCCATTTCGCGAACACGGTGAAAATAATCCGCGTAAATCGCATCGACTTCACGGCCTTCGAATTGAGTCGCGCCATCCGGCACGCTATCGAACATTTGGTCGGTGCGATCGAGGAAGTGCACCGAGCCGAGAACAAAATCGAGTTTGTCCCAATGCTTCTCAATCCATTTTCGCCCGGCGGCTGAGTGAATGGGATCGTTATCGAGTTCGATGCCGGCGCGGATTCTTAGTTCGGAATTTCTTTCTCGCAAACGATCGATTTCATCAAAGTCAATCCCTGCGTGATAGCGATCATGATCGGTAAAAGCAATGTCCGTTAAACCAAACTTCCGCGCCGAATCCGCCCAGGGTTCGAGCAACTCTGGCGTGTAACGCCGTACCCGATGTCCCTGTGGATGAGTGTGGTAGTCAGAGAAGAGTTGATGGTTCGTAGTTGATAGTTGATTGACTGACACGTTCGCCCTATCAACCATCAGCTATCGACTATCAACCCCGAACCCTTTCGGGGTCAACCCTCTCACGGCACAGCCAGGAATTTTTGCCGAGCCCGTAACTCGGGGTACTGAGGGAAGAAGACCTCGGCAATGAAGACCTTGTTGGGCGTCAGGTCGCGCGTTGCAATTGACTCGTTGTACTCAATCCGCTCCTGCGGGTTGATCAAGATCGTGACGGCTTTCTCTGTGATAGCGTGGTTGTCGGACCATTTTGTAAGGATATTCCCTTCGGAATTCATTAAATAAATTTCAATCCGCTGGTTTGTCGGAAAATCCAGCGTCACAGGGCGCTGCTTGGATATGTTTGCGAGGGTTAATTTAATCCCAAGCTGGCGGACTTCAGATAGCTTGATAGTCTGCGGTGCGATTTGCAGGTCTACCGTAAGTCCGCGCAGTCTCGCATCCTTGTATTGCGGAAGTGAATCGGGAGAAAATGGATGGAGCAGGCGGCCCAACCAACCGCGCCTCCGAGCGGGTGTGGGTGTCGGCAAGACGTCCTGAGCAAAGATGCTCCCGGCAACGAAAAACATTAGAATGTATAAAACCGATCGTCGCTTCATGAGCGGGCTAAAACAGACCCGAAAGCTTTCGAGGTTGCAAAAACGCTGTCAAACCCTTTATCCAATCGGTATGAAAACTCTCTGTGCATTGGCGTGCTGTCTGGCGTTTGCCGCCACACAAGGCGTGGCAAAACAACGACATTGCACGTTCCGGGTGCACGCACAAGCGAACGCTCGAGATACGGAAGTATTCGCGACATCTGTTCGCGCCCAGGTATCCGGAAAAAACGTGGCGATCGAAAAGATGCCGTGGATTTCGGAACGCGACGTCGTCGCGTTTGCTGCGTATCCGACCGCGAACGGAACCTATGGCGCGCTGTTTCAACTCGACGACCACGGGCGCGTCGTGCTTGATACGCTAAGCGTCGAGCGCCGGGGCAGCTTGCTTTTTGTGTTCATCAATGGCCGACCAATCACCGAACTCGAAATCGACCGACGCGTTTCTGATGGGAAAATCTACATCCCGTCCGGGCTGACGTCTGGTGATGTCGAATTAATGAAGAAAGACTGGCGCATGATCGGTCAACGGAAACGATAAACGTGGAATTGAAAACTTACCGGCGTCTCGCGTAACATATGAATCACCCTCTAACGGTGACGTTTCTCACATTCGCTTTGATACGCTTCACAGCGATGGGACAGAACCAGCCTCTCGATCTGGTCTTGCCAACAGACAATGATGCCTTGT
>QHRI01000161.1 GCA_003221375.1 Verrucomicrobiota bacterium | reverse complement strand
TAGATCAGTTGCTGAGAGAAGGCATCGAGCGGCGCGATCGGGGTGACGCGACAAGTTCGATCGAGCGCTTGCAGGAAGCGTTGGACAGCGAACCGAATAACGCCGTGGTACTAGCCGAGCTGGCGAAGACTTACGATCTCATGCAGCTTCACGACCGCGCGAATGATGTGTGGCGCAAACTTCAGGAAATGGGCCCCTCGGCTGGTGCGGCATATGAGCTAGCCGATCAACGACTCAAGCTCGGCGCGCCGGCTCCAGCCGCAGCGCCGATGCCAACGGCTCCGGATTCTTCATCGCGTGAGGCAAGCACTTCCGCGCATGAAACCGGTGCTGATCTTGCAAAGTACGCCATGCAGCCGCGCGAACATGAGATCGACGCAGTCCCGCCACTGCCCACTTCTACTGCACCGGAAGTAGTTTCTCCTCTACCTCGCGCGAGTCCAGCAGAGCCGGGTCCTTCCGCCGAAACTGCCGTGGCTGAGCCGGGTGGACGTCTTATTGTTTTGAGGGCCCCGAACTTTGGATGGAATTTGGCTCTCAATCTTAAGATCGATGGGAGAACGGCCGCCAACATTGTGCAGGGACGCCGTTATGACGACTTCGTGCCGGCGGGGCGTCATATGCTGACGGTGTCGGCCGTGCCAAACTATCAGCCGACGTCGACGGTACTGATCGTGCAGGATGGACAAACGTATATATTCACGGCAACACGACAGCAAAACACGGATAGTGTTGTTCTTGTTCCATCAACTCTGCCTTCGGGGCAGCTGCACTAGGTTGAATGCCGCTCATCATAAGGCGCTTAAGACGTACGCTGACTTCGACGCAAGCGTACGATCATGCTGAGACGGCTACGAGCGTAAGCGTAACGCGAGAAATTTTGACTCGTTAGGCGCGGACTCCAAAAAAATCGAGCATGGTCTGGGCAAAATGCCGATACGATTCACGTACGATCTGTTCGCGGCGCTCGCTTGAAATCTCATCACCAAAGGCCACTCGCAGATTACTCAGCGCAACGTGCCCGCCCCGACGATCTAGCGATGTGGCGAGCGAGCCAAGCAAAAGGGCCAACCGATAACAAGCTTTGCGCGACAAAAGCGGAACGACTTTCGTGGCGAATTTGAGTCCCAGCCACTCCAGACGGTAACGAATCTTTCTCGCCGTGCGCATCGCTCCCAGTGTAAGCACGCTTCGCGTAGGCTGCGAACGCCCGCACTTTCGATTCAGTCGCTGCTTCCCGCTTGTTTTTCTCGGTACACTTATTTTTCCTGCCGCCTTCTTACTTTCCTAGAACTTCTCAGTTCTTACTTCTCTTTGGCCGACAAGATCTAGTGGAGCAACACAGAGGCGAAGTGCTTCCTCGCATCCCAGGCACAAGAATAAAAATCATCCCGGATCGCGGACACCTCGTCCCGATCGACAAGCCGGAGGAATTTCAGAGGCAATTCGAGCATTTGCGCTCAAGCCTTGAGCAAATCGAATCTGCTGTTTCACCGCTACAATCGAAAGAACTTTTAGAATTGACGCACGTCACCGGGATAGCGAAAATCGCAGCGGTGTGACCCCGACACCCCCCACGCCAATTCCATCGGCTAGAAGGAAATGGTCGATTCCAAGTCTTTCTGGAGCGCTTAGGTGGCTCCTTAATTTTCTAACGTATGTATATCTCCTCCGCTTTCCGCTAATCGCCATTGTCGTTGTCGTCGCAGTTCTCGTTAAAGAGCGTGGCTGGGCGAAAATGCTCGCAGGCGCCTTCGAACAATCATCTTTTGCGCAGGCATTTGCGCTTGGCTTAACCAATATGCTTTTCGTCTATAGCCTCGTAGTTATTGGGCACAATATTTTGGGCTATTCCGCGCTGCGTGGGACAACTCTTCCACTTAAAAGAAAGAAAGATAACAAAGCAAGTGAAGACGACCACAAAACGGAAGAAGACACTGAAACGAACATATGGCACCGCATATGGAATTGGGTTTGCGCGGGCGCCGCGCTACCGGTGCCTCTTACAGCGTGGTATTATTCCCGGGGTAACATCGCAGGTACCACGTTTATAGCTGCGATCATTGCCGGTGCCATTTTTGCCTGCGTTATCACTACGGTAGTTCACGTACTACGAAGAATCGTTGCACCTGGAGGGCACAAGAAGTTTGATGAACAATTTCCCTTCATGCTGATTCCTAAGTCGAAGTTGAAGCCCTTTGAGGAATCGCGCGGTCTACCATTGCTCACTGAACCGGTTTTAAAATTCTTCTTGAAGTTCAAACACAATTTGACGGCGGGTTATCTGGCGACGCGGCCTGGTAAGAAGGAGCGACGACTGTTGCCGGGACACGGACTTGCCCTCGCTATGGTCGCCACGTTTTCCGTGGTTTATGTAATAGTGGGATACGAGCATTGCGGTACAGCCATAGTCTATGTTCTGCTCGTGCTAACATGGTTGTGCTGGCTGCTTTCAGGGCTGGCGTTTTTCTTCGATAAATACCGTATACCGATCCTGGCGACGGTAATTCTCTTCTTCGCGGCTGCCGCTTTATCACCACGTTCGGATCATTACTTTCAGGTTTCGCCCATACCACACGGTTCTGATTCAGCCGTTACGAGCGAGTACGTCTTGGCTGAAAGGCCTCACGCGATGGAACGTCCAATCATCGTCGTGGCCGCAAACGGCGGCGGTATTCAATCCGCCGCCTGGACCGCGCGCGTCCTGACTGGACTCGTGGAAAGTGTCCCGACTGATAAGCGCCAACGATTCCTGGAATCAATCCGACTCATCAGCGGAGTATCCGGTGGAAGTGTGGGCACCATGTTTTTTGTAAATGAAATCCGACCGCCTGACTCTGGGCAATCAATGTCCTTCACGAATGTGGTCGAAGAAGCGGAAGAATCGGGTCTGGAGGAGGTCGTCTGGGGCCTGAGCTATCCTGATCTTGCCCACGCGTTCGCTCCCTGGTTTCGCCATAACCTGCTACTTGATCGCGGTCACGCCCTCGAAGAAGCGTGGATAAAAACTGCGCGAGATCACAAGAGTCCTCCCCTCAACGCTAGTTTGTTCGATTGGCATCGTGGAGTGATGGACGGCTGGCGACCAGCGACCATTTTCAACGCGACCCTTGTTGAAAGCGGAGAGAGACTGCAAATATCCACGAGTCCAGTTCGCGACACACAACGCGCTGTTGGTCGCCAGGAGTTCTTTGACCTGTTCAAAGGCGATCTTCGAATCGCGACCGCGGCGCGGCTATCAAGCAGCTTTCCGTATGTCTCACCGGCAGCACGCCCGACAAGCAATTCTGCCTCAGCCTTGGCGCCTGGCACGCCTGTCCGGTATGCCGCGATGCATGTGGTGGACGGTGGGTACTTCGACAACTCAGGACTGTGCGCATTAACTGAGTGGCTTGAGGAGGGCCTGACTGAACGCGAGAACGTTTGGAAAGGAAAAAACTGGCCGCCGATCACCGACAAGCCGATTCTCGTAATCGAGATCCGTGGGTTTCCCAGGCCCCAAGCAAATCAAGGCCAACCTGCGGCAAACTCGCAACACCTTTACGATCCGCTTTCGGTAGTCCTACAGCGCGGCTGGCTTTACCAACTCTATGCACCGGTCTCGACAATGATGGCAGTGCTGGGATCAGGCCAGGAAGCAACGAACGATACCGAATTTGATTTGCTGCAGAAATACTGGGGCCAAAAGCACATTCAGATCGTGCCGGTAATATTTCAGCCAGACCTCTCAGTGTATGATCAGACAAATGGAGCCGTTCCTCTATCCTGGCATATGCGTAAGCAAGATAAAAATCTCATCCAGAAGGCATGGGATTTCGAACGTCAGTATAAGTCGAATTGTAAGACGGTTGTCGACTTCGTAGGTCAGCCGCAGTAAGAACGCTTAGGGCCCAGACGCAATTCGCGCTTTTGTGCGCGAGGGTCAACGCTCCGCGCGACCTCCTTCTTACTTCCATCAGTCAACTGCTCCTCTGCTGGTCGACGTTGACAGGTTCAGATCTAGCGTTTCTCACGGACGCTGCTGGCTTTTCATCCGCTCGCGCAATGAATCGCTTTCCATCGCCGCGATGCGCGTCGGTCCAGATCCTTCGCCCTTGGCGCTCAGAGCTGAGATCCAGCCAAGCTCCAACCGGCTGGTTTGTCAGTGCTCAATCGTGAGCCATGATTGGCCCTTCGATAATCTCGGGTTTTTGAATGAGAAATTTAGACAGATGCTCTTTTACGTAGTCCGCAGCTAGATGCACCGACTCATCAGCACCAGCCTTGTCCTTAAACACGCTGACGGACGCGCCCTCGCCATTACCAGTATCAAGCCAATAGTAACGCACAAACCCCTTCGCATTCTTAACGATTGGTACGAATTCCTCGCGTATACGGCGGTCAATCTCTGCACCGTCCTTTGGATTAAAGTGATAATGACGAATGACGGCGAACATGATGCATCTCCTTGGTTTAACGTTCCGGTTTCAACTCTCTTCTGAAAAGACGATCTGTCTGTCGCCTTTCGCGTCAAGTCGAATCGACGCAGACCCGGTGCCCTTTAAGGTATGCCGTACCTGGTGCTATAAGCAATGTAATGGGCTATGCCGAGCATTGCAGCCGCTCAAATGATGCTGTGATTCGCGCGTACCATGATGCTGGCAACGTGATTAAGACGCACGAGCACGCGGGCGATTTCAAAGAGTGGTGAAGTTTTCACTCGCATCGCATCACACTTCTCGCTAAAAACGGGTGTTCAAGCCTATGTCTAATCACCCCCTTCAGATTCTGAGGCTTCTACGTTTTGCCGGTCTCATTTTGCTCCTTGCATCAGTTGCATCGGCACCTGCCCAAACGGTAGGCGAGCGTATGAAGAAAGACCCTAACTTTCGGATTTACCCGGTCATTTTCGGTGTCACAGCCACGACCAACTCGACATCCCCAGTGGTTCGAGCGGCCTCGGTGGGG
>QHRI01000160.1 GCA_003221375.1 Verrucomicrobiota bacterium | reverse complement strand
CTCGCATTCTTCACGACAGCCATTTGCTCATCGGAAAAGCTGGAGGTGCGACAGTCCAGGAAACAATTGCCGCTGGCTGTCCGATGATCATCAATTACGTCGTCGCCGGGCAGGAGGAAGGCAACGCCCGGCTCATCGTTGAGACGAATTCGGGTGTGATCGCAGATTCGCCGCGGGAGGTCATCGCACAGGTACAGCGTGCGTTTGCCGATGACGCAAAACAATGGCGCGAATGGTCCGCGAATATCGGAAAGCTTAGCCGACCGCGTGCAGCACTTGATATCGCCGCGTTCTTGCTGTCGCTGTAGTCCTCTTAACGACGAATGGACACGAATAGTTAGTGCTCGTTTCAATGGTCTACATCCTTAACACCGCGGCTTCAGCCCGGTGTTGTAACCTTGCCAAAGCAGAAGCCGTTTCAACGGCTTGGTCGATGGAGCAAAACCGTTGAAACGGTTCGGCGATCGTGAGCGATCCTTTCCACCGCGCTGAACCGCGGTGTTAGCGAGAAAAAATTTGCTCACCGCCACTGAATGTTCGCACCACTTCCAATTCTGGCGAGAGAACAACCAAATCCGCATCCGCGCCCACCTCAAGGCGGCCTTTCCGTTCAAGGCCGACAGCACGCGCAGGATTTTCCGTTGCCATCACGACGGCTTCGCGCAGCGGAACGTTTACTTTTATCACCATTATGCGCACAAGATCAATCATGCGCGAAGCGCTGCCTGCGAGAGCCGTGCGGTCTGAAAGCAAACAAACGCCGTCTTCCACGAGACAATCCCGCCCAAAAAGTGCGAACTGCGATCCGTTCGGCAATCCAGCGCCTGCGGTTGCATCGGTTACGAGACAAATCCCGCTGGGGCCTTTCGCGCGATACAACATCTTCATCAAAGTTTCGGAAACGTGGTGACCGTCGGCGATCAGTTCGCAACTGATTTGCGGTTCGCTTAGCGCAAACTCCAGTAAACCGCCAATGCGATAGATGCCACGCCGACGCGCGCTCGACATGCAATTGAACGTATGCGTTACGCTGCGCATGCCACGGGCGAAACCTTCTTGCGCCTCCTCGTCCCATGCATCGCTGTGTCCTCCGCTAATGCTGATGCCGTGCGTATGAAAATTCTCGATTGCCTCGAGAGATCCCAGTAGCTCGGGCGCGATTGTGATTCGTTTGATCAAGTTCGCGTGCTCGAGGAGCCGCTGGACCGACGCGCGGGACGGATTTTGGATGAATTCCGCGCGTTGCGCTCCGCATTTGGCTTTCGAAACGAATGGGCCCTCTACATGAACGCCGACAAGCTGTTTAATCGAGCCGCGATAATCACGGACGGTGTTTAGAACATCGGTAATGTCATTCATCGGCGCCGTCGCCGTTGTCAGCAAAAGCGAAGTGGTACCACCACCAGCGTGATAATCGCAGATGGCTCGAAACGCTTCTGCAGAAGCTTCCATGGTATCGCGGCCCCGTGCGCCGTGCACATGAAGATCAATAAAGCCGGGTGCGAGATAATTTCCGTAAAGATCAAGAACCTCACTTGCGTGTGCTTGGATTCGCTCGCGGATTGCGGTGATTTTTCCTTTTTCAACAACGAGCTCAAGGCCGTCACGAATGCCATCAGGAAAAATCAAATGCGCATTGGTAAGAATCATTTCGCTTCGACGTACAAACTAGGGATTCAGCAGTCCCGCATACCAACGCAGAAACGTATCGCCAAAAAACATCCAGCTTAGAGCGCCGAACGCCAGATAAGGTCCGAATGGCAGCTTTGCTGACCAAACCCGTCTTCCGACGACCAGCGTGATCAGACCAACAATCGAACCGAGAAGTGATCCCGAGAAAAGACTAAACAGCACTGCGCGCCAGCCGAGAAAAGCACCGATTGCGGCTAAAAATTTCAAATCGCCGCGGCCCATCGCCTCGCGAGGAATCACGAGTTCGCGCGCGACACCGGAAATCTGCGTCACATCGTCCAGCATCGTCACATGGCCTTGGGCCATGACGCGATCGTAGCGAAACTCCAGTGTCACACTCCCATATGTGTGGTTGTCAATTCTGGCCTCGTCGCACTCAAGTAATAATCGGTCTTTTTCGCGGGCAAAATACTCACTCCACAAGCTTTCTTCGGTGCCTACCACAAGATCGGCGTCATCGTCGCGTTTCGTCCATGTGAACGGGGTCGGGGCGTCGAACTCGATCCGTTTTCGTCCAAAAGCAATTTTGCCAGCTTCGAGAACAATTAACAGGATTACGTAGCCAAGAGCCGCCGCCAGCAGAGACCGAACGCATGCGGCAGCCCGTGAATCCGCTTGCATCAAAGCTGGCACCGCCACGCTGCAGACAACGCCTGCAACAATTCCGCCGATCGTTATCCGGTCTGGAATAATGAAATGTTCCAGGTCGATAAACGTTCCAACCATAAGAAGCGAGACAAAAATCCAGTACACAATGGCCAACTGCCAGGGGAAGCGCTGCCAGATCGCCAGAAACAGCAGCCCAGTGATCAATTCCACCGCGAAATAGCGAAAGGCGATTTTCGCGCCGCAATTCGCACAACGCCCCCCTAGCAAAATCCAACTGATCAATGGCAGATTTTGATGCCAGGGAATCGGTTGTTTGCAAGCCGGACAAAACGAGCGACGCGGCTTGTTAATGGAAAGATCGGCAGGCCAGCGATAGATACAGACGTTCAAAAACGACCCGACAGCTGCGCCGAGAACGAAGGCAAATGCACGAAAGAGAAACTCGTAAACAGAATGCTCCACGCGCGATTGACATTACCGCTCGCCTCAGAATTGCAACCCGGAACGTGGGAGAATTTTTAGGGAAGTTAGCAAAGGCAAGATCCGGGTTTTCTCGCGAGTAAACTAAAAAAGCGAATAGTTGTAGCGCGGTTGGGAACGCAACGTGAATGGCCGGATCTCATGTTGCGAAACCGGTGGGAGCCTCATGCTGTTAGGTCTCCCGGTTAGTCGGCCATCCGCTATCAACTATCGGCTATCAGCTAAAGCGCACCGTCGTTTCTTGTTTCCGCTCTTGGCCATCAGTGAGTGCTCGCCAGATCGCCTTTGCCGAAGCGAATGCCCTTACAAGCCAGGGAATGACAAACAGAGCCACCACGGTATCGCTCAGAACGATGCCGGTGCTAATGGCCGTGTTGAAATTGTCACCTGTATTGCTCAACAGGGCAAACAAGCCAACCGCTGCGTTGTAACTGCCCACAGTGAGGCGCAAGAGAGCGGCGCGTTCTTCCACCTCGTCGTCGCCGGCATAGCCATGTCCGGGTCCGGGCGCAACCGCTTGCCCCCTTTGGGGAAGGCCAAAGTAAGCAATGGCCATCGCGTGTGTGATATTCCGATTTTTCATAAGCTGGTTCCGGTTCATTGCCTTGGTCTTCGCTGGTTTGGGTCTTCACTGAGGTACTGCAGGAAATTTGTCGCGACATAACGCGGAAAGTTTGGACTTTTTCCTGGAAGGCCGGCCCTTCAGATCCCATCAGTAAACTTACTTTGACTGCATCCTCTGCGACCGAACCAAATTGTGGTGTACCGGTCTTTTCAGTGTCCGTTGCCTGGATTCTTTCTGGCCGCGACATTTTGCGTGAGCGGTGTGCCTAGGATTTGCTCGATGGCCGGAAAAGTCGGCGTCCTTTGGGCGAATGTTCTTCTCAGTAGCTTGTTTAATCTTAACATAGGCAGAGCTGGTCTTGTTAGGTCTGATGTTTTGTCCGCGAACGTTTCGGACTGCGGATTGACGCACAGCGAATCGAGTATGGGATCAGCGCGAGTCTCAGGAGTGTCGATATTGTCGCGATTGAGGTACTCGCGCTTAAGGTAATCGATCGCTTCCGTTTTGTCGCCCAATCCTGCGTGAATCAAGGCGAATAAATAACCGCGGACGAATTGTTCCTGGGCCTGCGCCTCAAGCTGCCGAACGACGTCAGGGTCTTTCTGCGGTGAGAGTTCCGCCGTTCGCTTTATTCCCTCGGGCGTTATATCAAAGACCCACGAGGTGATTACCGAAAAAATGAAACCTAGCGCGACGAAAACGAGGAACGCTTTCATCACCCACGCAGGCACGTCGAACGTCGGCAGAAGAATCGATGCGGCCTGGATTAGTAGCCAGGCAACAACGGCATACGCGACGGCAACGTGGTAAACATCGCGCCGCTTCAGCTCAACGAGAAAATTTCTCAGATTCATGGTTGCCTCCAAGTCTTTGCTCACTTTCGCAGAAACCATCAAAGTTCGAATGTTGTGGCCTAGTCCGCCGATGAATTCATGGCCGTAGGCGATGCATTCAAATTAAGTATGTAAACTCCGCGGCCAAAGGTCGAAGCAGCAAGGTGACGGCTGATGGCATTAAAGGAGAGCGCGGTAACAGCCATTCCTACTGGTATGCCGTTGCTGATGTTATCCCATGTGGTGCCGCCATCGGTGCTGACAAAAACGCCTGCATTAGAAGCTGCGAAGATATGTTGAGCATTCGCCGGATCGATGGCTACATCGTGATAGATCAGGCTTTGGATTGGTTGTGGGATCTGTTGCGTCCAGGTTGTTCCCAGATCCGTGGTCTTATACACGCCTGAATTGCACGCGAGATACGCAGTTTGATAATTGGTCGGATCGACCGTAATGGCGGAGATCCCCCCCGGCTGGTTCGGCTGCGTGACTTGAGTCCAGATAGCGCCGTTGCCCTGGTCGGCGTTGGCCGTTACAAAAACCGTATCCCATCCGCGTACGGCGTAAATGACATTGGTATTGCTGGGAGCCTGGTAGGCAGCAGTGACGTAGTTTCCGTACGCGGTCGGGGGCCGATTTGGGTCGGCGAGGGACGGCCCAATTGTCGTCCAGCTCGCAGTCGTAACCGTAGGGGCGTTGACAGTCCGTACCACCTGCTGACAAGCGGCGAAGTGGTAGGGCTTTATGTTCCTGTTGAATCTGGAAAACGAATTGCGCCCGTAACTGACTTTATAAGCCCAGGTACTTCCGATCGGATCGATAAGATCGTGGTTGGAATCGCCATCACGAAACGCATACCATGGAGTGCCTAGGTTGCTATACACCGTACCATTGTCCTGCGTTCCCGCTATCATGCTGCCATCCGCGCTCAAGGCCACGCTGTACATCAGTGCTCCGGGAAAGTTTTGATTGAGGTTCGTCCATTGTCGCCCGTCGTTCGTGGATTTTACAACACCTCCATCATTGCCGTCATAAGCGATGCCAGGAGCTGTTCGCGAGAAAGCGATCACTCTTTGGTCGGTATGGATATTAATGCCCCACCAAGGCTCTACCTCAGTCCATGTTATGCCTTCGTTGTCGGAGCGGTACAGAGCCATGTTGCCTCCGAGGATGACACCTGGGTTGAAGGGATCCACATCGAACACCCCAATCCCGATACTATTGACGTTCGCGCAGCTGTGAGCGCCGGCAGGGCACCTCGTTGGGATTTGAACCCACGTCGCCCCGCGGTCCATAGATTTATAGAGGTTATGGTCGGGGTCGCCAGGTCCCAAAAGGTAAAGTGTCGAGTTGACTGCGCGCAAACGATTCCGCGACCCCGCAAGGATACCATGTATAAACGTCCAGGACGCGCCTAAATTTGTGCTTTTGAAGGTCCCGCCATCCTCGGTGATGTATACAGTAGAGGGAAAGGTCGACGGATCGATGGCTAAGTCATGTATTCCGTTATGCCCAGCCTGGCGAACTCTGGTCCAGTTGACGCCACTGTCTACGGACCGCCACAGTCCGGAATTGCCTGAAAGGCCATTGGCAGCATACACAATCGTCCTAGTTTGCGAGCCGGAAGTGCGCGGATCGACGGCGATAGCTCTGAGATAGGTGCCTTTAAACTCATTGCTGCCCAAGGGACCAATCCACGTTGCCCCTCCATCAAACGAGCGGTACAGGCCGAGCCCGTAAGGGCCGTAGCCATCGCTGCCGGTGCCCACATATACGAAGCCGTGAGCGTTGGGATCGATGGCAATAGTGCTAACACTCTGAGAACCCCACGCGTCAGACAAATAACGCCAGGTGACGCCGGCGTCGGTTGTCTTGGCAAGTCCGCCGAAGCTACCTGTATAAACGACGTTGGGGTTGATCGGATCGACTGCCAGGGCCTGGACTCTTGCGCTCGCATCTCCGCCGTAGCTCTGTTGAATCGGAGGTGGTATTGGAGAACTCCATGCCGTCGCGGCCTGTAGCGTTTCGGGCGACATGAGCCTCCTGCCTTGCAAAAGCTGGCTTGGAGGTAAAGCGCGCGCCGCGGCCAGTGCGCTTTCATAGGCGCCCGGCGAGACGCCTTCCGGCCCGGTACCGAAGAACCGCTCCAGGAATTCACTGCGCTTTTCGAGATATTCTGCATCATTATCACTCTCTGCGGGCGAGACGTCAGCTGCACTGGTAGCTTCCTGCGCACCAGCGCGACGAGCATTCGCGACTGCGGTGTAACGCGTTAGTAACACAGCTATCAGCATTAACGAGATTGCAGCTACATATCGGATTCGTCGGCAGATAACATTGGATAGAGAATTGGATTTTGTTTTCATTTTGTCCTCCTGTATTTTTTGTCTTCACCGAGGTACTGCAGGAATTCCGGCGCGATATAACGCGGGACGTTTGGACTTTTTTTAAGAACCCGGCTTTCGATCGCCCGCCGACCTGGAGGGAAGACGCGCCGCTGATTACCGGCGTTCGCCTAACAAGCGACTCCGAACGAGTTCGCGACCTGGCAACGTGACAGGCCTGGTTGCCGTGGAACAAGACAACTAATCAGGCAAACGAAAGCCTGAGAAGACTCAGACAGAGGTTAGCAAAGAAAAGAAAGATCCTGGCCTAAAACAAAACCTATTTGTTAGGCATCACTGATTAGTTTCTGCTCTAATACGATCGTGTGAGACGACGAAGCGCGGCTTGCGATACACAGACAAGCCAAATGAAGGGTAGACCGTACTGCCGGTCCAGTTCGCCCCAGAAATGCCGAGCCAGAGAGGTCGAACACTTTCCGTGAACTAATTCCTTCCAGTAGTTAGTTCTTTTTCCAAATCAATTTCTTCTGCCAAAAGATTTGCCTGGAAGATTCCAGTTGCCGCACTTGCGCAACATCGCGCAGCTTCCGCGCTTGCTTGTTCGCCAACAGCCACGGGCATTTTTGAATCTAAATCGTAAACAATAAAGGTTTTCATTTAAGAATTTCCTTTCGGTTGAGGTTTCATTGTTGTGGCCTTCTCTGATTTCGTCTTCACCAAGGTACTGCAGGAATTCCGGCGCGATGTAACACGGAAACTTAGATGTTTTCGACGAAACCCGCTTTCGGTTGACCTCGGCAACCTCTAGTTCGTGCGTGAAATGCCTAGTAGGTCAGCGCGCCGCTCACAGCGCCAAAACTCGAATCGATAGCTAAACCGCTCGATGAGTTCAGTCGCTCCCGCAGTCTAATCAATTCGTGTAAGGAGAAGTCGCAAAGGCACACAATCCGAGAGCGATGCGTTCCACCGAAAGACATTGACTTGGGCTCCAATCGTGAAACGTTAGTTGAGCGTCAAGTCGGCCAATTCTCTCTAATCAGCCAGTTGACCCTCTTCCCGCCCCCGGGGAAATCACGAACGGGTTTGTTCGCAACAAGAAACATAATTGCCACAAGCTTCTTTCAATCGCGTAACCTTTCCGTTTGCGACAAGTTCGCAAAAAGCGAGGGCCATGCCGACGTCACGTGTGGCTGACATGTTGCGCGCAAAGCACGCCGCTTTTTTCGTCGCCGCACTCATCACGTCGCTGGCAATGGAGTCCACGTTCGCGGAAGTCATTCCGCCGAAACCGGATCTGTATTTCAACGATCACGCTGGCGTTATTTCAAAGGAAGCCGCGTATCGTTTGAATCAAAAGCTCGCGCAATTTGAGCCACTGACCTCGAATCGCTCTAAAGATCGAACCCATTCCAGGCGCGATGGCCCCCTCGTAATCGCTGTTCTGAAAGTCCGACTTGATGACAGGGGACCCGGACAGAGTGTTGCGGA
>QHRI01000159.1 GCA_003221375.1 Verrucomicrobiota bacterium | reverse complement strand
GCGTTACAGCCATCGAGTTTCATTTCAGTTTGGAGGGCAGAGCTCCTGCGACGCCGACCGCGGGCTCGGCAGAGCTCGAACCCTCCAAAAATCGTAGCTCATGCTTAGTGAGCGCCCGCCAATGCCCGTGTGGCAAATTGCCGAGCCGAAGATTTCCGACCCGAACGCGCAAGAGATCTTTGACGCGGTATCCAACGGCCTGGAACATACGCCGAATTTGCCGATTTATTCCCTGACGTAAGGTAACGCGAAGACGCGTGGGCGACACGGAGCGAAGCCCCGCAATTTTCGCGCGTTGACCATCAAGAAGAATCCCACGCTTCAGCTTTGGCGCGAGCGCTGGGTCCCACGGTCGATCCAGTGTGACCTCATATTGCTTGTCGATCTTGAAACGGGGATGGGTGAGGCGCTGCGCTAATTCGCCGTCATTCGTCAGAAGCAGTAAACCCTGAGTTTGGGTGTCCAAACGGCCGATAGTGAAGAGTCGAGAAAATTTTTCGGGTAGAAGATCAAAGACAGTGTCGCGCGCGTGAAGATCTTTTCGAGTCGAGACGAATCCAGCAGGTTTATTCAACATGATCGTGAGCGCTGGAGCGACGTGAACAAGTTTGCCATCAACTTTCACATGGTCGCGTATATCAGGCTGCGCGCTGAAGTTTGTGCACACTCTGCCGTTGATTGTGACGCGGCCAGCGGCAATCAGCTTATCGCAATGCCTGCGCGAACCAAGACCGGCCGCAGCAAGGAAGCGGTTCAAGCGCACGGAATTCGTAAATCGAGATTCGTTAAATCGTAACTCGATATGACCGATTCACGACGTAACGTTTTAACGATTCACGTCCCGCCTACACATCCGGCTTGGTCTTGGGGAGGCCGAGCACTTTCTGGCTTTCCTTCCACTGACCGCGCTTTTTCAAAAGTTCGACCCGTTCGAAGCGCTTCAGCACATTACGCCTGGCGGCGATTGTGCTGGCTCCTTTTAAGCTGCGATGTTGCGACATGGGTAGGTAAAGTTAAAAGTGGTTACAACGTTACAATGGAAATGAGGCGCAATATTAAGCCAGTGCGGGAGTTTTTCAAGAAGCGCGCTTCCTACCTGTAACCTTTAACCGATCACGCTCTGAACGCCTCCAAGTTCAGAGCTGATTAGTAAGCACCACGTAAGTCCCACATTTCGTGGTTTGATGGTAGATGTGAAAGTGGCCGGTCAAGATTTGCTTCCAATAATCGGCCCGGCTTTCCTCGATAATTAGAAAAACTGCGCCGGGTTGCCCCCATTTTTCCAAGACCGCGGCTTCATTTAAAAAGATGTCGATGGGGGATTTCCCAATCGGGGTTTCTTTCTCGGGTCTCTGATTAACTAGAAAAAATCTACGGTTCAGATAAAAAATGAGGCTACTGCTGTCGTCGAGCGGCCCTTCAAAGATCGCATCGCCGCCTGCGTCGAGTCGTGGATTTATGGATCGCGCTACATCGGCGAGTGAAAAATAAGGAGCGATTTGCGCGACGGCTGCCATCATGCTGAGTCCTCCCGGAATCATCGAGGCGGCGAGGGCAATGGCAGCGAGTCTTTCGCGTTGCCTGGAAATAAGGTATAGGGCGGCGAGCGATAGGGAAATAAGCGAAATGCCAAAGATCGCAACCAAAGGTCGAAAGGCCAGCCAGGTTGCAACGGGCATATGGTGTAACGCCCGCCAGGCCGTCCAGCGCGCGTCCATCGTACCCCAGTTTCCGTTCAGGGCACGTCCAGCATCGGCAAAAAAGTATGCTGCTGCAGCGGTTACTAAGCCGACGAGGCCGACGGCAATGACACCAGCAGCACGTAATTTCGGTGGTATTCGATCCCAAGCGGCAGCCGCCCAGAGCGCGAACGCGCTCCACATGGTCATGGAATAATAATCCTGGCGTTGCCCAAGAAAAAGCAGCGGGATAAAAACAACCCCCATCCAGCAAAGTAGCAATGCTTCGGCGAAATTGATCTCGCGCGGCCGAATCACACGGCGCCAGGCAAAAACAACGCCCGGTAAAATTGCAATCGACCATGGAAACCACCATGCAAAATGCAAGACCACAAACTGGTGGGCGGGCATGCCAAGGAAATCGTGCGTCTCATCGGTAAGTCCGCGCAAATGACCCAGCCATTCCGAGCTGATCTGATAATGAAAATATCCGGGGAAATGCCATTGCACCCAGATATGCCATGGCGCGACGATTAGAACGAAAATCGCGAGGTATTCCCACCGTAACAGCCCGCGAAATCGTATGCGCGCTTCGCGATAAAAGATTGAGAGGAGTAAAAAGATCACGGCGGGATAAGCGATGCCAAGCAAACCTTTAGTCAGGCAAGCGAAAGCCGAGCAAATCCAAACGCCGGTGAACCAGATCCGGCGGTTACGTCGATTTTGGTAACCGCCGATCGCGCAGAAAACCGCGCCCGCGATGAGCGCGCTGACGAGCGGTTCAGGCATGACGATGCGCGCGAGCAAAAATGTGCCGCACAAACTCAGATAAATCAGACCGGCAATGAACCCGCGCCAGTAATCCGAGAGTTTTTCCCCGATTAAAAAGATCAGGGCAGTCGAGGCGACGACAGCTACCGCGACTGGGAGTCTCGCGGCTGCTGCATTGACGCCAAAGATCTTAAACGAGATGATGATCAGCCAGTACAGCAACGGCGGTTTTTGCAGCCGCGGCGCACCATTGTTTGTAGGCAGAAGCCAATGGTGCGCCTCGACCATCTCGCGTGCGGCGCCTGCGTATTGTCCTTCCGTCTGGCTATACAAATCACCGGAGCCGATCGTAGCGACGTGCAACAGCGCGGCCAACGCAATCAGAATCACGAACAAGGCGTGGCGCATGGGCGGCGGCGGGAGCGCCGGGGGCTCGAGCAGAGTTTCTTCGAGGCTTAGGGTGCGCGCGCCAGCGGTCATTGAATAGGTTCCCTGCCAGAAATTCGAGTTCCGCGTTCGCGCTGAATCTCAGCGGACTCATCGGTGCGATAGCTTTCCCAGTGTTCGGGCAAACGAAGCAGCTTTCCCTCTGGCATTGCGATCAAGGCAAGCATCTGCCGACACCGGGCGATCAGTACGTGATCTGCTGGCCGCGTGATCTGGAATCCGCACCAGAACCGCACGCGCTCCACCCGATCCAGCCAGCCTTCGATCACAAGCTGATCTCCGAGTTTAGCGGGCCGCCGGTAATCAATCTCCGTTCGTACGACTACTGGATACCGGTGGTTCTCGGCCATTTCGGTGAGCGCGAGACCGAGGGCCTCGGCAAGAAGGGTACGCGCGATTTCGATGAAACGCAGATAAGCGATGTTCGAGACCACACCTCCGCAATCGGTGTCGAAGAACATCACCTGCACTTGCGTGCGAATACGCGGTGGAATGGCCATGGTAAGATTTCAGACCGACGCTTTAAGATCGAAAGGTTTGCTTCGTGACGTACGAGACGACAATTGGGAGACTTCGCGTTTCATGCTCGCGAGTGTGAGATTTGAGACTTCAGATTTCAAATTCTTCTGAGTCCTTGCGGAGCATTGACAGCACCGCATCGGCAACTTCTTGGATGCTAATCGCTTTCATACAGCGAAAATCAATCGGGCACTCGCGTAGAAAGCAGGGGCTGCATTCGACATGATGCCGCAGGATGATATGACCGCTGCCGTGCGGGCCAGTAAGACGAGGTTCGGTTGAACCGAAGATGGCGACAACAGGTACTCCCAACAACGCGGCGAGATGCATGGTGCCGGTGTCGTTGGTGAGCAGCAAACGACATTCGCCCAGCTCGTGGATTAGTTGATCGAGGGTAGTCTGACCAATCCGATTCATGCAGTGACCACCAAGGGCAGCCGCAATCTGCTCGCCGATCGTGGCGTCGCGCGGTGTTCCAAACAAAATCCATTGGACGGGGGATTGCGCGCTGACTTTTTCGGCCGCCGCGGCGAAACGTTCGGGTAACCAGCGTTTCGCGGGGCCGTATGCGGCACCTGGGCAAAGACCGATTCTCACTGGTTGATCGTGGACAGTTGATAATTGATGGCGAATTGAGTCCGGGATATCGGATGCTGGATGTTGAAAGTTGGATGTGTCTGCGCCGCATTCACGCGCGATGCGGATGAAACGGAGTGAATGATGTTCCGGCGGACCTGGCTTTCGCGGGACCGACACGATTTGGTTAAGCAGCCAGCGTCGCCAATGGCCGCGATAACCAACTCTGCGCGGAATTCCCGCTAACCACGACTCCAAAGCGCTACGTAGGGAATTTGGGAAGAGGATCGCCACATCAAAAGACGGTTCGCTCCGAAGTAACCGCACAACTGAAAGAAGCCGGTTTCCTGGTAAAGGAATGATCGCGTCCACTTCAGAAACGAGCTTCCATACAGGCGCAATGTTTTCCGGTGCGGCGATCGTTACACGCGCATCGGGCCGCCCAGCTTTGATTGCGCGGACGGCGGGCGCGCTCATCACGGCGTCCCCCAGCCAATTGCTTGAGCGAATGAGAATTCGAAATGGTTTTAGATCTTGAGGCGAAACTCCAGGTTGCAGATAGACGCCGCGTTTATACTGCGCGAGAAGAAAGTTAGGCTGGGGCGTTTTCCAACGATTGTGCACCCAAAACCAGTCTTCCGGTGCGACGCGAATTTGCTGCTCGATGATTTGATTTATTTCTGATGTGAGCGCCCCGACGGAGGCGTCTGCGGTGGACGGGTCGAAGCGTTCAGTAAAAACCATGCGCCAACGCGCCGGACCAATGGTGTAAACGCCGGCGGCGATCAGCGCCGCTCGGGTTCTTTTGGCAAGGAGGGCAGGCAGGGGCGAAGTGGACGCCAGCTTTCCAAAAAAGGGTGTCCATAGTCCGTGATCGCCGGCATGCTGGTCGGACAAAACACCAACGCCGCCGCCGGAACGCAACAGGTCGATCACCGGTTGAAATCCTTGCTGGCGATCGAATAATTCCAAGCCGGTTTGGCCACGCGTCCGGCGCACATGATCGTCAATGAAGCGATTGCCAAGCTTCTGATAGACGCTCGCATTCCGCACGAAGCCAACGAA
>QHRI01000455.1 GCA_003221375.1 Verrucomicrobiota bacterium | reverse complement strand
GAATGCGAGAAACACGCGGGTAAGCAGCCCGCTACTATGTTCCTGCAACCAATATTCACGCGCAGTCGCCTGCAAATGGCCAATGAAATAAACGAAAGCCATTACCACAATCGTGAAAATGTTTGTGGTGGCGAACGTAGAGACGAAAAGCGTCAGTGCGGCGAGCAAACATGCTTTCAAGTAAATGATGACGATTCCGGGAAGGATGTCGACGTTGAGGGCTGAAGATCGGATTGCGCGGAGCGCATCGGCGATCTGTTCCGGCGGTGCGCCTGCCATTTGCCTCAACGTGACGTGAATCACGGCTTGTTCGCGCAAGTACAATACCAGCAGAAACGCCGCGCTCATCACCAGCGTGCTGATTGCCAACAACAGAAGAACTCCCGTAATTTTCCCGAGGACATATTCGAAGCGCGGCACAGGCTTGGCCAGAATCGTGTAAACTGTTCGGTCTTCGATGTCCTGGGGAAGCAGTCGCGCAGTCGCAACGATTGCCAGCAGCGACGTAAAGATCGAGATCGCGCCGAGCGAAACGTCTTTCAGAATTTGAAATTCCTGCTGAAAAGAGAACTGCGCCATGAAGATCGAGCTGCCGATTAAGAGCAGCGCGAAAACAAGCAGCACATAAAAGACCTTCAGGCGGGTCAGTTCGGTGAGCGTGTTAAGCGTGATGGCAAGGATTCGCGAGAAAGAAAAAGGGCGGTGCGGCTTCGCCGCCGTTAAATCGTTGAACTGTTGAATAGTTGAAGCGTCTTCGATGTTGGTCATGTCTGCTTCGTCGGTCCTTCGTCATTTCTTGTCGCGTCCAGAAATAATCTCTCCAGTGTAGTCGTCGATTTTCGACGTTCGATCAGCTTTGCGTTTGAGCGGTTGATGACCGATTCGATTTCGTCTACGAGCTGGGCGGATGCGTCTGCGATGACCAGTTCGGTTTGATTTTCAATTGCGATCAATTCCTGAAGATGCCCTTCGCGTACCAGCACGCCGCCTGCGAGAATGCCGACGCGATCACAAATTTCCTGTGCCTGGGCTAGCAAATGCGAGGAAAGGAGCACCGTGATTCCTCGGCTTTTCAAGTTGAGAATCAAATCGCGAATCTCCCGTGAGCCTGCTGGATCGACACCTGCGGTCGGTTCATCCAGCACGACCAGTCTGGGGTCATGAATCAACGCCTGTGCAAGACCAATGCGCTGTAACATGCCCTTGGAATAGGTGCCCAGCCGCCGTTTGCGCGCTTTCGACAATCCAACGAGATCGAGCAATTCATTGACGCGTTCCCTTAACCGTTTTTCCGGCAAAAACCCGACTGCTTCCCGGCTTTCCACGAGACGGCTATCCCGTCCAAAAATTTCCGTGCGGCCGCGCGTTGGCGAAACCAACCCCAGAATTATTTTGAGGGTTGTGCTTTTGCCGGAACCATTGGGCCCGAGCAATCCGTACACTTCGCCGGGTTCGATGCGAAGGTTGAGGTCCTTCACAGCAACAATCCGGCGTGCGGGATGCAAAGGAACAGAAAACGTTTTGGTTAATCCATGGACCGCAACTGCGGGGCCCGTCTCTGTGCGGCTGCGGCGCGGCGAGTCAGTCATAGCGAATCTCAAAGCCGCGGGCGGTAACGGGTTTCTCCAATTTGTTTTCCGTTTGCTTATGAATCAGCGAGTGAAGCTCGCCTTGAGCGATGCAGTCAAGCAGCGCGCGCACTTCGTCGTCCTCCCCAGTAACCTGAAGTTCCACGCGCCCATCCGGCAGATTGCGAACCCAACCCGTGACGTCAAAGCCCTTTGCCGCATGACGCACGCTCCAGCGAAAGCCAACGCCCTGCACATTTCCCTCATAGAAAACTTGGAGCGAAATCATGACCAACCCGTCATGTCGAGCGGAGTCGAGACATCCCGTCGCGACACCGCAAAGGTGATAATCACCGGATTCTCCGGCCCCGCTTCGCTCCGCTCAGGATGACACTAACAGCGCTCATTTGTACGAATAAACGAGGCAAAAGGTGCTTTGCTCACCTTCCATCAGATCCACCGAAACAAAGTACTGACCGCTGGTCGGCGGCGCAAAGCCAGCTGCAGCTTTTTCGCCGTTGTCGT
>QHRI01000105.1 GCA_003221375.1 Verrucomicrobiota bacterium | reverse complement strand
CGATCTCGAAAGTGTGCGCGCTGGTCTTTGGGTACTGGAACGAGCCCGTATCCGTGGAGATCGCGGCGTAAAGGTTTTCCGCAATGTCCCGATTCAACGGCAGGCCCTGGCTCTTGATCAGATGAAAAATGATTTCAGCGGTGGCGGGGGCGGACGAATCGACACAAGCTACGTCGCCGTAACCAGGATTACTCAGGTGGTGGTCGATGTTAATCCAGATTTTCGCTGACCGAACGGCCGTCAGAGCGGTGCCGAGCCGGCTTTGAATCGCTGTGTCGAGAGCGACGGCAACGTCGAAATCTTCAGGAGTGGAAGGCGGCTTGGTGAGCAACTCGGCGCGGGGAAGGAAGGAATATTTTTCCAGCATTCCGTCTTCATTCCATACGCGCACTTCCTTTCCTAATGCTTGAAGAGAAAGCGCAAGGGCAAGCTGGCTGCCCAGCGCGTCGCCGTCAGGACGAACGTGACCCAGGATCGCGAAACGCTGATGCTCGCGCAAAATTCGTCCAATTTCTTCAAACGTGGAGAGAGTCATGACAGCGTCATCTTCAAGGCCCAACCTCGGATGGACGCAGGGCTGGGCCCATTGAACGTTGAGCGTTTAGCTTTTGGAGACTCACTTCTTTTCGTCTTGAGATGCTTCCATCTCTTGCATGATCTCTATGACTCGCGCCCCGCGCTCGATCGAGTTATCGAGACGAAAAATCAGGTGCGGCGTGTATTTCATCGTGACGTGACGAGCAAGTTCCGCCTGTAACGTTGCTCGATGAGAGTTGAGCTTGCTTATCACGCTTTCGCCGGCCTCTGTCCCCAGAACGCTGACAAACACGTGTGCGTTCTTTAGGTCTGACGCTACATCCACGTGATTGATGCTGACCAGGACGCCTTCGAAGTTCATTTCTCGCGCAATGATCCCACTCAGTTCGCGCTTCACAACTTCGTTAACACGTAGCATTCGGTGTTTCATAATAGCCTTTCGCTGTCATCCTGAGCGGAGCGAAGCGGAGTCAAAGGATCCGGCTTAATCATTTTTGGGTTTCGCCACGGGATTCCTCGACTTTGCTCGGAATGGCTCCCGTCACAATTTCTGCGCCATAGCTTCAAGCTGGTAACACTCGATTACGTCGCCGACTTGATATTCATTGAAATCACCAAGCTTTATCCCGCATTCCAGTCCCGAACGCACTTCTTTCACGTCGTCCTGGAAACGGCGCAATGTTGAAATCCCGCCGTCATAAACAGGTTGTCGTTTGCGGAGCACCCGGGCTCGAGCCGTGCGAGCTATGCGTCCATTAGTCACGAGACATCCAGCGACGATACCTCTGCTAAGTTCGAAGACCTGCTTCACTTCAGCGTGCCCAATGACCGTTTCTCGATGCTCGGGTTCCAGTAAACCGGCCATCGCTTCTTTAATCTGATCGAGCAGCTCATAGATGATACTGTAAAGTTTGACCTGGACCCCTTCGCTCTTTGCGCCAGAAACGGCCAGGTTCTCGACCTTGACATTGAAACCAACCACCACGGCGTTCGAAGCGCTTGCCAGGAGAATATCCGACTCCGAAATCGGGCCCA
The DNA here is from genome assembly GCA_003221375.1 of Verrucomicrobiota bacterium. GTDB lineage: Bacteria > Verrucomicrobiota > Verrucomicrobiia > Chthoniobacterales > UBA10450 > Udaeobacter. Next base: position 5,304 of record QHRI01000105.1, on the reverse strand, counting down.
CCGCGGAGTGAATGATTTCGAGATCGACCTTTTTGCTCTCTATCTGTTTCAGAGCTCCAACCAGCGCTTCCAGCGAGCCTTGTGCGTCGCACTTTAACACGATGCGCAGAACCTTCTTCCCTCCCGCCGCTTCAAGGAGGCTCTCAAGAGTCGCCCGCTTTGGCACTGTCAGTTTATCGGTGCGTTTCGTAAGCAAGCGCTCCTCGCTCAAAGTCTTCGCCGAACGCTCGGAATCCATCACGAGCAGTTCGTCACCTGCATTGGGTAAACCGGTAAAACCGAGCACCTTTACTGGCATTGAGGGAACGGCTTCTTTTACCGGCTTACCCCGGTCGTCCAGCAGCGATTTTACCTTGCCGCTGTAATCGCCGCAGATGAACGGATCTCCAATTTTTAGCGTTCCCATCTGCACAATAACGGTGGCGGTGGGACCACGCCCCGCTTCGACTTGTGCTTCGATCACTGTTCCTCGAGGAGTGGCAGTGGGCGATGCCTTAAGTTCCATGACTTCCGCCTGCAACCCGATCATTTCGAGCAGCTGGTCGATCCCGGTGCCTTTCGTTGCCGAGACAGGACAAACGATCGTTTCGCCTCCCCAGTCTTCCGGGCTAAGGCCCTGCTCCTGCAGTTGTTTTTTGACTCTGTCGATGTTCGCTGAAGGAAGATCGATCTTGTTGATCGCGACCATTATCTTCACGTGCGGCGCGGCTTTCGCGTGATTAATCGCTTCGATCGTTTGCGGCATAAGGCCATCATCCGCCGCGACGACGAGAACCACAATGTCGGTGACATTAGCACCGCGTGCTCGCATCGCGGTGAAGGCAGCATGTCCCGGCGTGTCGATGAAGGTGAGCGTCGCGCCATTGTGACTGACGCTATAGGCGCCGATATGCTGAGTAATTCCGCCAGCCTCGCCTGCGGCAACACGCGTCTTCCGAATGGCGTCCATCAACGTCGTCTTGCCGTGGTCAACGTGTCCCATGAACGTGATAATGGGAGCGCGCGGCTTAAGTTCTTCTTTCTTTTCAATGACCGGTGGCGGAGGTGCAACGACTACCTGCTCGACTTTGTGAACACCGCCTCCTTTTTCGCGGCGCTCCTTTTCCAGAACGAACCCGTGGCCCTCCGCGATTTTTGAAGCTATGTCGGGCTCGATTGTCTGGTTGACGTTCGCGAAGATGTTGTAATTCATCAGCTCCGCGATGAGCTGATGTGGTTTTAAACCTAGCTCGGTCGCCAGTTGCTTAACGACAATTGGCGGCTTGATAAGAATGACATTCTGCGCCGCAGTTTCTTCCTCAGCGGACGGCACCGTAGTTTCGTCGGGCGCAGTTTCTGCATCGGTAACGCTGAGCGTTTCGGTCGCGGCGGGTTCAGGGAGCGTGGACTTTGGTGGCGGCGCAGGTTTTGCGGGCGTTGAGGGTGTTTCCAGTGAGGCGCGGATGCGTGAAATTGGAGGCAAAACGGCCCGCTTTGGTTTTACTTCGCTGTCTTCGGCCTTTTTGCTCGGTTTTTTTCGGTCGATGAGCGAAACGCTCTCTGCTTCGCGGATCGGGGGTCGAGCAGTTTCCGGCTCGGACTTTGATGGGGGAGGAGTATGCGACTTGGCCCTAGGCGCAACATCCTCCTTTATTTTTTGTTTCGGCAGCTTTGTCTTGGCTGCGGCTGTCGGCTTGCGAGCAGCAGCAGTCCCGCGCGCAACTGGTTTGCGCGTTGCAGTTTTACTGCTCGTCTTCGTTGCCATTGTTGTTCGTTTAAAATTTTGCTCATGGCCCGAGCTTCCCTAAACCAGAGCCATGCTATTGTACGAGTTCCTGCCGATGGACTGCCTCGTAAATCTCGCGAGCCTTTGTTTCATCGACCGCGAGAATATCCACTAAATCCTGCACATCCGCATCGCGCAATCCTTCCAGGTTTGTAAAACCGGATTTTACCAGGCTAAGCGCCTGCTCTTCGGTAACGGGCAGCGCGCCGGCAAGAGTCTGCGCTGCTTGCGCCACTTTTTGTTCGACGACCGTCGTCGCCGACGTGTCCTTACCAATATTGATCTCCCAGCCGGTCAGTCTGGATGTCAACCGTGCGTTCTGTCCCTTTTTCCCGATCGCCAGCGAGAGTTGGTCTTCATCAACGGAAATCTGCACACTCTTCTTTTCGGTATCGAAGACGAGATTCTTTACTTTTGCCGGCTTTAACGCTTCCAAGACGTATTCCTTTGGATCGGAGCTCCAGCGAATGATATCGACCTTTTCGTTATTCAGCTCGCGGACGATGTTTTTGACGCGCGAACCGCGCATTCCGACGCATGCTCCCACCGGGTCGACTTTTTCGTTTGCGCTCCAGACTGCGATTTTGGTGCGATAGCCTGCTTCTCGCGCGATGCCGCGAATCTCCACGGTGCCATCTGCGATTTCGCTCACTTCCAATTCGAAAAGCCTGCGCACAAAATTGGGATGACTGCGCGAGACAATGATTTCGGGTCCGCGGATTCCGTTTTCCACTGCGACGACGTACGCACGGAGTCGATCACCCACATTGTAATCCTCTACCACCACTCGCTCCCGTTGCGGCATGACAGCCTCAAATTTTCCCAGATCGAGAATGACATCGGAACGGTCGAAGCGCCTAACGGTTCCGCTGACGATTTCGCCGGCGCGATCTTTGAATTCCTCATAGATCATTTCTTTCTCAGCCTGGCGAATCCGTTGCATCATGGCTTGTTTCGCGGTCTGCGCCGCGATACGTCCGAAATTTTTCGGCGTCACTTCCACCTCGATGATGTCACCGACGTTCGCGTCCGCCTTAATTTTCCGTGCCTTCGACAATTCGATTTCATCCTGCGGATTGGCGACTTCGTCGGCTACCACCAGGTTTGCCAGGGCCCGGATTTCCCCAGTCTTCGGATTGATGTCGATCCGCAGCTCGCGTGAAGCGCTCACGCTTTTCTTTGAGGCTGAGAGCAGAGCGTTCGAAACCGCTTCGAGCAGGATCTCGCGCTTGATGCCGCGCTCCCGCTCGAGGTAATCGAGCATTGCAATAAATTCTGCGTTCATAAAACACGTAGCCCGCAGACTAAAAAGAGTGGGACGCCAGTTCCCACTCCGATCAGCGCGCGGACTCGACGCTTAGTTTACCTTCTCAACGGTTTCTCGTCAACTGGCGTTCGGTTTGATTTGACGTTCAACGCTCAATATCGAACATGCAGCACCCAATGAATTCGCGCCTTCGAGCAGTCCTGGTCGTCTTTCTCGTGTGGGCTGTGATTTATTTACCGGCGCTCGGTTCTATTGCAATCAAAGGAGAAGAAGGACGACGCATCCTGCCGGCGGTCGGGATGCTCAAGACTGGTAATTATATTGTCCCGGAAGTTGGAGGAAATCCATATTTCCGGAAGCCGCCCCTCGTGAACTGGATGGTAGCCGCATCCTTTCGAATTTTCGGAGTGCGTAACGAATGGACGGCGCGCTTGCCGTCGGCGGTTGCTGTGCTCCCAACATTGGAATGATAGAAAAAGGCCGATTAATTGAAATCGAGGCGCTCTATATCTCGCTCTGTGGTCTGGCGATTATTTTTTGGCTGAGCTTTTTGGGGAAATCTCCATGGCTCATTTGGGTTCCGTCATGCGTTTTTCTAGGCCTTGGACTTTTGGCGAAAGGTCCAATTCACCTCGTATTTTTCTATGCGATCGTGCTTGCCGTTCTTTGGCAGATGAAACAATGGCGCCTTCTTATTCATCCCGCGCATTTCGTCGGGCTGGCAATCATGCTGGGGATTTTCGCGTCGTGGGCGATCCCCTTCTTGCATAGTACGCCGACGCACGTGGCAACAGCCAAATGGTCAAATCAATTCACAGGCCGACTTCAGGGCATCGATTTCAAGTTCGTCGCCTGGATTCAAAATATCCCGCGCGGTCTTATCTATTTTCTGCCGTGGGTTCTTTTGTTCCCCTTCGTCAGACTTTCAAAGTTTCACGAGTACGCTGAACAACGGCTGGCTCGCGGTCTCGCGTGGGGGATGGTGGTACCGTTCCTGGCTGTAAACCTAGTTCCTGGTGCCTTGCCACGATATAGCATGCCTGTAATAGCTCCGGCTTCGTGGTTGCTCGCCATGAGTTACGCAGGACATGCGTTGCAGTGGCCATGGGAAAGAGGGGTGATTAACGAGCGAAGATGGGCCAGGATAGTTGCGCTTTTCGTTGGCGTTGGACTCGTTGTTGGAGGGATTGGCTATCCACTTACAGCCGTGATATTGAGGGACAGGCAACAAGTGAAGAAAGCCGCCGCGGAAATTAACGCTCTGGTTCCTGCGAACGAGACGCTTTATGCGGTGAACCCGGAATATCAGCCCGTATTTTTTTATGTGAAGGCGCCACTTAAATATGTGGGTCGCGTCCAGGACCTGCCCGCTGACGCGCGGTATTTTGTTATTCGACGTAACAAAGAAGCTGCGGCGACAACCGCAGCGCCACGCGCGCAGCTGCGTGCGCGGGTGCAGGATTATCGCAAACGGGAGCTGCTTCTCTTCGAAGTTGGCTCTAAATGAGCATTGACAGGCCGGCAGATTGGAATTGGTTAGCATGCTAATCAATTTAACGCCCCTCACATGTCCGATGACGATACATTTGGGCCGCTGCTGCACGGGACCGCACGTGCCTGGCGACTGAAGTTGGACGAGCGGCTCAAACCGATGGGTCTGAGCCAGGCCAAATGGCGAACGCTGCTGCATCTCTCGCTGGCAGGAGATGCACTTACACAGACCGAGATCGCAGAACGGCTGGGCATCGAAGAACCGTCATTGGCGACATTGTTACATCGGTTGGAGAATGAAGGCTGGATTGCCCGCAAGAGTTCGCTCCGTGATCGCCGTTGCAAAATGGTACTGCTCGGCCGGCGCGCTCAAAACGTGATCTCCCAGATCAGCGCGGCCGCGGAAGAACTTCGCCACGAACTACTGGAAAATATTTCGGCAGCAGACTTGCGTACGTGCGTGCGTGTGCTCACGCAGATTCACGAGAAAGCGGAAAAGAAAAACGGGAATGGCGGACTGGCGAAATTCCGGTCCAGCACAACGGCTACGTTAAAAAATGAACATCGTGCAAGAGGAAAAGCGTCGCGTCGTGAGTAAAGCGCCCAGTGTGGCGGGACCTCGACGAAGGAGAGCGCACTCGATTCCGCGCTGGGCCTACCTGCTTTTTGCCGTGCTGGCTGTTGTGGTTCTGCTCCGCACCGTTCAGCGCGGCGTTAGCACCTTGAAACCGCCACAGGTGCCAGCGCGTCCTGTGACCGTGGCCAAGGTGGTCACAAAAGA
>QHRI01000104.1 GCA_003221375.1 Verrucomicrobiota bacterium | reverse complement strand
GTAGTAGTACGCCTCGTTGGCGCGTTTCTCGAATGGACCGGGCGTGTCCATAGAAGCAAAGGAGGTGGCGCGGAGATATTGCGGGGTCTCTTTGACCTTTGCTCGGACGTCAGACGGGATGCTGATCAAATGGCGGTTTAAGACGTATTTGCGAATTTTGTCCAGATCCTTGCCCACATCTAGGATGAGATCTTGCGGCGTGGGATGTTCGCTTTGAATTTGCTTGAAAACTTCGATCGGTGACTTGTTTGGATCGATTTTTTTTGCCGCTTCAGCGAACGCTGTTTGTTCGGCCTTTAATTCCTCGAGGCCAATCTCGAGGATTTTTTGCGGAGGAAGATCGACGAGCTCGGTCTGCGCCAGGAAATGCCTGAATTTTTCCTCGCCCAAGGCGAAATCGAGCGAGGCTTTCGGAAGTCTCTCACGCTCCAGCCACGTTGCATAATCATTGAGCGCATTTGCGGCTTTGCGATTGGCCTCGTGAAAGGCGCCGCGAAGCTGTTCGTCCTTAAGATTACCGACGGCGGCAACGAGGTCTTTTTTCAGGAAATCCGCTGAACCTCGTGCAATCTGAATGGCGAGCTCGACATACGGTTTGGGAACGACCGCATTAAGGTTTGTCTTCGCGGCGATGACGATATTTGGAATTTGAGACTCGATCGCAACCAAGCTGCGAACGCGATCCTCGAGCGGCGCGAAATTCCTCTTAATATAAACATTTACGTCCGCCGCGCGTGCATAGACCATTGGATTCTGTTCGAATACCGACATCTCCTGCATTTCAAAAAGATCCTTCTTTACGGCAGTCTGCAGAATTCTTAGATCAACGGATTGGCGGGGGCTCAGCTTGGCTGAATCGAACTTGATCAGTCGATCGTCGAAACGCCGCAGTCGCGAAAGTTCGGCATCGAGCGCAAGTCGACTGTAGTCGGTGATTTTGCCGTCATATTCGTGAAGCCCGAGAGCGGTCCCTTCCAGCGGATGAGCGGCCAGGTAACCTTTAATGTATTCCTCGGCCACCGCCTCATATTCGCCGTCTTCTGCTTCCGCAGCGAAACCTTGCGTGGGTTCAGAGAAGAGACAGAGAGCGACGAGGAAAAGGATGAAGGAGAAAGCTTTAAGGCGAGGGACCGGTTTCATTGGCGACGCAAAGTTAAGACAACGATTTGCGTTGGGTGTTGCCAAAAATTTGCAGTGAGCGATGGTGCCGCTGTTCTTCAAGTTTGGGTCGAAGTATGAGGCGCTTCATGATCTTGCCGTTGTTGGCTTGTCTCTTGCTCAGTGTTTTTTCTGCCTTCGCACAGGAGGCGGAACCGGCAAAGAGTGAAGAGGATAACGGCTACGCGCAAATTTCAATTTTCGCAAAAGCGCTCGAGTTGATTCGGCAGGATTACGTGGACGAGAACAAAACGAGCTACCACGATCTGGTCAACGCGGCAATGAAGGGCATGCTTTCCTCGCTGGATCCACACAGCCAGTTCATGGATCCGGATGATTTCCGCGATATGCAAGACGACACGCGCAGTCGTTTCAACGGCCTCGGGATCGAGGTCTCGATGAAAAACGGCCTGCCCACCGTCATTACAGCCATGGAAGACACGCCTGCAGCCAAGGCGGGGATCCTTTCTGGCGACCAGATCTTGCGAATCAACGGCATTTCAACGGAGAGAATGGACCTGCAGGACGCCATCAATGTTTTGCGCGGACCTGCTGGAGCAAAAATAACTCTTACGCTTCTGCGGCCCTCGACCAAGGAAATCAAGGAATACACCTTGCAGCGCGCGGAGATTAAAATCCAAAGTGTAAAGGGAGCGAGATTACTCGACCCGGAGCTGAGCGGCCCATTCAAGATTGGTTACGTCCGATTGGTACAGTTCAACGAGCCGACCGCTGACGAACTATCGAAAGCGCTCGACGAATTACAGAAGCAAGGAATGCAGGCGCTCGTTCTCGACTTGCGAAACAATCCAGGGGGGCTGCTGAACAGCGCGGTCGATGTCTGCGCGCAGTTCCTGCCGCCCAACACCAAGGTCGTCTCAACGCAGGGCCGAGTCGCTTCGCAACAGCATGATTATTCAACTTCCGGCGTGAAAAAAGAACGCTCGACTTTTCCAATGGTGGTGTTGATCAACGAAGGCAGCGCCAGTGGAGCCGAGATTGTTGCCGGAGCCCTGAAGGATTTGCGTCGAGCGGTCGTTGTCGGCGAAACGACCTTTGGAAAAGGTTCCGTGCAGAATGTCATGCAATTACCGGACGGCTCCGCGGTGCGTTTCACCACAGCAAAATACTATACTCCGAGCAAACAGGTCATTCAGGGTAATGGCGTGACGCCGAATATTCGTGTCGGCATGACTACTGAACAAGAACGTTCTCTTTTTGCGCTGCGTAATGCGGGAAATATGAAACCCGAGGACGAAAAAAGCATCATCAAGGCGAGAGACCCGCAGATGCTACGGGCGATCGATGCGCTGAAGGGCGTCATGATTTACGCGCAAGAGAACGCGCCAAAAGCGCAGGCGGTAAAGAAATAGGTACGTTGGCGCAAGATTGTAGGGCGACTGCCTCGGTTGCCCGAATTAGCAGGCGAAGCGCCTGCCCAACAATTGTCTCGTGACAGTATTAGCATTAGAAACTTCGTGCGACGAAACCGCCGTCGCGATCTTGCGCGGGCATAGCGGCGAATCAGGCTCGGCCTTGCTTGCCAGCGAAGTGGCATCGCAAATCGCCGCGCATGAAAAATACGGTGGGATCGTACCCGAGATCGCGTCGCGAAACCATCTTATCTACGCGCCGCGGCTGCTCGATCATGTTGCCACTTCAGCGAAGCTCCGTTTGTCAGAAGTGGATGCATTTGCTGCGACCAGCGGACCAGGACTGGCGAGCTCGCTCATGATCGGTGCTTCGATTGCCAAAGGATTGGCAATCGGTTTTGGCAAACCTTATCTCGCCATCAATCATCTCGAGGGACATTTGCTCTCGCCCTTTTTTGAAGGCGAAGACAAGGGAAAAGAAATTCGCGCGAACGTTTCGCTTATCGTGAGCGGCGGACACACGATGTTGGTTCGGGTAGATGGGCTGGGTGCTTACAAGTTAATCGGCCAAACTGTCGATGATGCCGCTGGCGAAGCATTCGATAAGGTGGCCAAGATGCTAGGGCTCGGTTATCCAGGAGGACCTGAGATTGAAAAACACGCAGCAGGCGGCGATCCCGATCGTTTTGATTTGCCGCGCAGCATGCCCGATTCGGAGAACTTTAGTTTTAGCGGGCTGAAAACGGCAGTGCGTTATTTGCTACCGAAAATTGTAGGGCGTTTCTGTGAAACGCCTGGCGCCGAGCGGCGTCTGACACAGGCGCCCTACAAATTGGACCGACGTTTGCTCGCGGATCTATGCGCATCATTTCAACAGGCTGTAATCGATGTGCTCGTAACCAAGACGATTGCAGCCGCGCGGAAATATCGCGTCAATCTTGTGACGGTTAGCGGTGGTGTCAGTTGCAACCAGGAACTGCGAAGGCAATTGGGCGAGGCGTGCGTGCGCGGCGGATTTGTATTCAAAAATGCCGAGCCATGGTTGTGCACGGATAACGCGGCCATGATCGCGTTTGCTGCGTTGTTGCGATTGCGCGCCGGATTTCAATCTAAAGTGACTGAAGAGATCGATCCAAACCTGCGACTCGCATGAGGTAGTCGCGACCGCGAGGAGCGGCGTGGACGGGGTCGAGGAGCCGTCCCTACCAGCATCAGTACTCGCGTTCCAGAAGATAATTTGCCAGCGCATGAAGGGCTTCGGCGTCACTGCCGGCAAATACAGACAGAGCATCGTGCGCCTGACGTGTGAGTCGTCTGGCTTCAGCGCGTGATTTCTCCAAGCCGATTACCGCAGGATAAGTCGCTTTCTTTGCCGCTATATCTTTGCCGGCGCTCTTGCCCAATATCTCGGAGGTCTGTGTTACATCGAGGATATCGTCGATGACCTGGAAAGCGAGACCAAGTCGCTCTCCAAACCGGGTGATAGCGGAAAGCTTCCTTGGGTCTGCGTTGGCGCTCATGGCGCCGAGCCGGACCGCGCTTTTCAACATGGCCGCAGTCTTGTTCTCGTGGATGAATCGTAACTGATTGCGCTTAACTCTTTTGCCTTCTGCTTCGAGATCGGCCACTTGCCCGGCGATCAGTTTCCGGCTCCCAGCTGCAACCGCGATCTCGCGCAACAAAATTGAAATGTCGTATCGCGGCGCGGCCTTAGCAGTCGACACGATTTCAAACGCAATCGTTAGCAAGGCGTCTCCCGCGAGTACAGCAATGCCATCGCCGAAAACCTTATGGCAGGTGGGGCGGCCGCGTCGGAAATCGTCGTTATCCATGCTGGGAAGATCGTCGTGCACCAGCGAGTAGGTGTGGATACATTCGACGGCACAGGCGAGGGGAAGGGCGGTATCGACGTTGCCGCGACAGGCTTCGGCGGCGGCGAGACAAAGGATCGGCCGCAATCGCTTGCCTCCGGCAAAAAGACTGTATCGCATTGCCTTGTGGAGCGTGACGGGTTTCGTGCTTGTTTTGGGCAAATACCGATCCAGCGCGCGGTCGATCACTTTTTGTCGGGTCCGAAGATACTTTTTGAGATTCACGGGACGGAAGCGAATGCTGAATGCTCGATTCTCGTTACTGGATAATGCAATCCCGTGCGGAGTGTCCAGCATCAAGCATTTCGAAATGCTAAAACGCTGGCAAATGCCATCTTGTTAAGGCCGCACTGCGCATTATCCTTTCTGGCAACGCTTAGCTTTTGTCAGATATTCTCTGCCGTTACAGCAGTGGCGATCGGTTTCACGCGCATAGCGAGAAATGCGCCGACGAGCAGAATCGCAGCGCTCCAGAGTTGCAGGCCGGTAAGGCGCTCATGAAAAATCCACGCGGAGAGTCCCATGGCGCCGGCGGGGCACAGAAGCTGGAGGGCCTGGGCGAGCGCGACTCCGATTTGGTGGATCGCCACATAATACAAAACGTGGGCGAGCGTGATACAGGTCACGGCTGAAATGACCAGAATCACGTTCACGTCCGCGCCCGCGTGAAGCGGCGTATCGATTTTGCCAAACGCGAGGGTGAGGGGAAAAAGCAGTGCAGAAGTAATGAAGCTGA
>QHRI01000103.1 GCA_003221375.1 Verrucomicrobiota bacterium | reverse complement strand
AGATCAAGACTTGGCGGGATGGACGCTACCAGTACGCTCTTTGCGAGAAGGGATAGCAGCCGGCGCGCGCCACGAATGAGCACGGGGCATCGCGTTCTTGATCCCGATACAGCGGCTGGAAACTTTGCGGGCCATTCTGCATTGGCGCTGATGACCAAAGCGCCGCGCGCAGGGAATGTGAAAACACGTCTTGTCCCGCCGCTGACGCATGATGAAGCGGCACAGCTCAACAGATGTTTCTTGCAGGATACAGGCGCCGCGATCTCTGTTTGTTGCACGCGCTTAATCAGCCAGGATCCCGGGCGTCCAGTCGCACGTGGGGTAGCGGTTTACACTCCAGTCGGTGCCGAGTTGGACTATGCCGATATTTTGCCGGATGATTTTAGTTTGCTGCCACAGCGCGGCGAAACATTTGGTGAACGCCTCTATTTTGCAGTTGAGGATTTATTCAGGTGCGGCTTCGACTCGGTCTGTCTAATTGATTCTGATAGCCCGACTATTCCCGCGGAGAATTTTGCCAGAGCGGTGGAACTCCTTTCGCTACCGGGAGACCATATCATCCTGGGCCCCTGCGACGACGGTGGCTATTATTTGATCGGACTAAAACAGTTGCACCGAGAACTCTTCGACGGAATCGATTGGAGTACCGATCGGGTTTTCGAGCAAACCAAATGGCGCGCGGCGCAAATTCATCTCGGTGTTCATGAATTACCTCGCGGGTTGGACGTCGACGATCACAAGACGCTGCGTCGACTTTGCAATGAATTGTTAGGCAAAAATGCGCGTGATGCTGTTGCGCCCCGAACTCAAGAGTTTCTGCGCGAACTGATCACGCGAGATGATCGGCCGCGTGTTTGGTCGGCATAGGAGCACGCCTTCCATGCCGAAGGCGAAAGCAACTGAAGCGGTTGCTCTACAACGGCTACGTGAATAGCCTCACCTTGGCATGGCAAAACGTGCGTTAGTTACCGGCGGCGCAGGCTTAATCGGCTCACATGTAGTCGATCTTCTCGTGAATGGAGGCTGGCAGGTTCGAACGCTCGATAATTTGGAACCACAAACCCATCGTCGCGGAAAGCCGGATTGGATCAACAAGAAAGCGGAATTCATACAAGGCGATTTGCGCGATCGCGACACGATTGTCGCTGCTCTCGACAAGGTAGACACCGTTTTTCACCAGGCCGCCTACGGCGGTTACATGCCAGAGATTACGAAATTTGTGCATGTTAATTCCCTCGGCACTGCGCAGATTCTCGAAGTCATCCGCGAAAGAAATCTGCCGGTTAAAAAAGTCGTTGTCGCGAGCTCGCAGGCTGTCTACAGCGAGGGTGCCGGCGATTGCCCGAAACATGGATTGGTTTTTCCGGCAGTGCGCCGTGTGGAACAATTGCGCAAAGGCGATTGGCAGGTGTATTGCCCACTCTGCGGCGCGACCACAACGAGCGTTCCGACTCCCGAAAATGCGCCGGTCGGTGGCGAAACCGTTTACGGCCTGACAAAAGTCGATCAAGAGCGTCTGGTCCTCCTGTGGGGGAAACAGCTCGGTATTCCCACAGTGGCACTGCGCTACTCCTGCACATACGGACCGCGCCAGTCGATCTTCAATCCCTACACCGGCGTCATCGCGATTTTTTGTACGCGTTTGCTGAACAATTTGCCGCCCGTGCTGTACGAAGATGGAGAGCAAACGCGCGACTTTTCGTTCGTGGAAGACATCGCCCGCGCGAATTTGCTTGCTGCGGAAACGGACAAACTCGACGGGCTGCCAGTGAACATAGGCAGTGGTCGAGGCACACCGATCCGCGAAGTCGCCGAACAACTTTCCGATGTTCTGAAAATCGACATCGCGCCTGAGATCGGTGGCGAATTTCGTCCCGGCGAAATGCGGCATCTCATTAGCGACACCACACTCGCACGGTCGGCGGGATACAAACCGACTGTCGATCTCAGTGACGGGATCGGTCGTTACATTGACTGGATCCGCGCACAATCAGACATTCGCGATTACTTCAGCGAAGCCAGCGAAATTTTGAAGAACAAAGGGATCGTTCATCGAGTAGCGAGATGAACATCGCCGCTGCCATTCCGGATTTTGACGCGCCGGTCGTCGATCACGCACGCAGGGATTTTCCGTTGCTCCGCGCGGGAATGACAGTGGGTGAAGCGTTGGAGCGTATCCGGAATGAAGGGGTGGGTGAACGCGTCATTTATTTTTATGCTATCGACGATCAGGAACGACTCGTTGGCGTAGTACCGACGCGGCGCTTGCTGACGGCATCGCTCGAAACACCATTGCGCGAGATCATGGTGCCGCGTGTGGTGGCGGTTCCCGCGACGGCAACGATTCTTGACGCCTGCGAATTTTTTGTGCTCTACAAATTTCTCGCATTCCCAGTCGTGGACGAGCAACGCCGTGTGATAGGCATTATCGACGCGAATCTTTTTGCCGAAGAAATTTTAGAAGCAGGCGACAATCAGGCCCGAGCAGCGGGGAATACTATCGCGCCGGTGAGCTCGGAATTCTTCGAGGCTCTCGGCTTTCACATCGAACAAATTCGCGGCGCTTCGCCCTGGCGTATTTTCCGATTCCGTTTTCCTTGGTTGCTGGTCACGGTCGCGGGCGGCACGCTCTCAGCGATCCTGGCCGGATTTTTTGAAGGGACACTCGCACACAGTTTAGTGCTGGCCTTCTTTCTTACGATGGTACTGGGGCTCAATGAAAGCGTGAGCATGCAATCGATGAGCGTAACCATTCACGCCTTACGTTCCGCTCAGATCACATGGGGCTGGCTGGCCACAGCATTTCGGCGTGAATTGGTGACCGCGCTCCTGCTCGGTGCTGCGTGTGGGTTGGTTGTCGGCTTGGTTGTTTGGCTTTGGCGAAATAATGGCGCTGCAGCGTTCGTTATCGGCGGCAGCATCGCGCTTTCGCTCGTCACTGCGTGCGGGTTTGGCCTGGGCGTGGCGTCGGTTCTTCACTGGTTCAGGCTGGACCCAAAAATTGCGGCCGGGCCGATCACACTGGCACTGGCTGATTTTTTTGCGCTGGTGATTTATTTCACCAGCGCGTGGCTGGTTTTGCGATGAGCGGCGTCTCGGTCGTCATCCCTGCGCTTGATGAGGAGGAACCGATCGCTGGCGTCGTGCGTGAATGCCTCGCGACAGGTTTGCCTAACGAGGTCATCGTCGTTGATAACGGGAGTACGGATCGAACTGCCGACCGCGCACAAGAAGCAGGTGCGCGCGTGGTGACGGCGCCCCGCGGATACGGACGCGCTTGCGCCGCCGGCGTTCGTGCGCTTTCGCCCGACTGCGACATCGTGGTTTTTCTCGACGGCGACGGCAGCGACGTGCCGGCGTTCATCAATCAGCTTGTCGAACCAGTGGCACGCGGGACGCACGATTTCGTGATCGGCTCGCGAACGCGCGGCCAACGCGAACCCGGCAGCATGAATCTTCAGCAAATTTTTGCCGGACGACTTGCCGGGTTGATTTTGCGATTGCTCTACGGAGTTCATTATACGGACATGTCCCCGTTTCGCGCAATTCGGCGTGATGCGCTCGAACGGCTCGACATGCGCGAACAGACCTACGGCTGGAATCTGGAGATGCAGATGAAAGCTGCGCGCGACGGGTTGCGTGTTCTCGAAATCCCCGTAAACCACCGCCGTCGCGCCGGTGGCGAATCCAAAGTGTCAGGCACATTCCGCGGCACATTTGTCGCAGGTGTCCGCATTGTCGCAACACTGGTGCGCGTCGCGCTCGGATAGATCGATTCCATCTAGCGGTTCCCGAGTTTTTGTGTAGCGTCGCCTAATGGTTTCGATGCTTGATCTGGAGAGATTTCGCGCCACGCCGCTCACCCGCGAGCCCTTTGAGTTTCTGGTTGTTCCAGAGTTTGTTAAGCCCGATGCACGTGCGGCAATCGATACGGATTATCCTGAGGTTGCCCGGGCGGGTAGCTTTCCGTTGCGCGAGGTAACTTATGGCCCGGCCTTTGCGAGGCTGATCGAAGAGATGCGAAGCGAAGAGTTTCGCAAGGCGTTTGAGCAGAAATTTAACATCGATCTTAGTAATCGTCCCGATATGATCACCGTGCGCGGACGTTGTAGCGAGAAAGACGGTAAAATCCACACCGATTCTGATACGAAGATCATCACCATCCTTGTTTACATGAATTCGGCTTGGGAATCGTCCGGGGGCCAGCTTCGATTGTTACGATCAGGGACAAATCTGGATGACGTGCTTATGGAAGTTCCACCAACCGAAGGGACTCTGCTGGCGTTTCGTCGCAGCAACAACTCATGGCATGGGCATAGGCCGTTCTCCGGGCCGCGCCGCGTTATTCAATTCAACTGGGTCACGAGTGAGGCGGTGGTGCGACGCGAGCAAAACCGGCATCGGTTTTCCGCGTGGATGAAGAAAATCCGTGGTGCGCTGTCGGGCGAAAAACAGGCGGCCTAATCTGTTTACCGAGTACAGCGAGCGCCCGACATTCGGCCCGAAACGCTTAACCATTGGATTTGACGTTGAGCGTTGAGCGTTGAGCGTTTGGGTTGAAACCCCTTTGTGAACGGTCAGACTAAAACCACAAAGAGTCCTGACGCATTGGATCTGCGATCCGTCGAATTCTCGCGGATTTTATTGATCAAGCCCTCGGCGCTGGGTGATGTGGTGCACACAATCCCGGTGTTGGTGAAACTGCGCGCGCGTTACCCGCGTGCTCGGATTGACTGGCTGATCACGCCTGAGAACGCGGAAATCGTGCGCTGCCATCCGGCGCTTTCGAATGTAGTTCTCTTCGCGCGTCGCGATTTTTCAAAGCGCGGTCGTCGATGGCGCGCGTTCCTATCGTTCTTCGATCTGCTCAAACAAATTCGCCGCGCGAAGTACGATCTGGTAATCGACATGCATGGCCAGGTGCGTTCGGCTTTTTTCGCGCTGATCAGTGGCGCGCCGGTGCGTATTGGGTTTGATCGGCCGATCAAACGGACGCTTACGGTTTCCGCCGAGCACGATCTCAAAAATGTACCAACCCATGGCTGGCGGGGCGCCCGAGAAGGTTCATGGATTGCCTACACGCATCGTATTCCCATTCCGACGCTCGATGTTCACGCCATCGATCGTTACCTCTGGGTGGGAGAGTTGCTTGGATTCGATGATACCCCACCGGATCTAACAATTTATCTTTCTCCGGAAACCATTCGCAACGTAGATCGATTACTAAGTGAGAAAGGTGTGAGTGCGTCGCAGCCGCTTATTGTTCTGGTGCCCGGAACAATCTGGGAGACGAAGCACTGGACGATTGAAGGATTTGCAGGTGTTGCGCGGCAGTTTCTACATGATGGATATGCCGTGGCCCTTGCAGGTACCAAGCGAGACGAGCAG
>QHRI01000102.1 GCA_003221375.1 Verrucomicrobiota bacterium | reverse complement strand
GTTTTACCTTGCTAGAGTCGATCTTCGGTTCGGGCAGGTTAGCAGGCAACGGCACCTCCTCGAAAGCCACACCGTTCCAATAATAAACCGTCGTACCTCCTGAGCGGTATCCTGGCCCATGCGTGGCGTATGCTGCCCACTTTGAATCAGCCGACCATACCAGGATCGTTTCTTCTTTACTCGAGGTGTCGGGCTCAACATACAGCTTACCCAGATCGACCAGGATTTGGCCCGAAGTCTTGATCAAATCGATCTTTAAGCCCTCGCTGGTCCGAAAAGCGAAGCGCCCATCGGGTGATGGATATTTGATCTCCTCTGCCCCTAGCGATGCGCAGAAAGATGTGCCCCAACTGAGAGCGAAGAATAAGAGGTATCTTGTATTTTTCATTCTTTGAGGCGCACCGACTCCATAATGTGATCTATCTCTTTCGTTAACTCCGGCTTAGTGTTTAGGTTCGAGGTAAAGGTGATCTCTAACAAGTGGCCTTTGTAGGAAGTCGTTAGGAACGGCGTATAAACGGGCCTATGTGAGTAATCGAGGGCGTCCGACCGCTTCTCCGCATGGACATTCGTGCACTCATCCGGACCATCGACCACGACACGATTTCCGGCGGTGGCAAAGTGGGTACAGCTTAGGCTCCGTGCAGCGGTCAAGCTTCGTTGAGCTAACGAAGGATTCGTTCTCATCGATCGAGTTTTGGCTTCTGCCGAATGGCGAGCGAGCGTTGGGTACAAAGACTGGTTAGGCACAAATTATTTGATTTCATGGGACAATATTTCTTTTAGTGAAGGCCCTTCGGGATACTTTATATCGCTGATTCGCCATCCAACTGAAGTGTTCGTGAGTCTGTAGACGAGCGTTCGTGTTCCCAAGTTGGTGAACGTGACCTTGAACAAATCAGGCTGACCCGCTACTGCAGCAATTTGAAGGTTAGTCGTTTCTCTCTCGAAATCCTGTCCATCGTAAATTGGATCGAAATCGAGATTGCAAACACCCTGTTCCCGTTTCTTGCAATCATCATCCTTTATGAACAGGGCCGTCAGTTCCTTGTCGAAGTACTTTGATAACGTTCGCTTATTGTCGAACCAGTTTGGTGTGTCTTTTCCTGGTTGATGAAAAGAATAAAGGGCGCGAATGAAGTCTTCTGGTGAAGATTTTTGTGTCTCGGCTCCGAAACAAGCTGCGGTAGTAAAAATGAGTGAAATAAACAGTGCGTGGCGAAAGGTCATATTCTGTAAAGTAGTCATGGTTCGTTATATTTCTCTTCGACTTGCTTATCCGACATCTGATGGGTTTTGACGATTTTCCAGTTCCCTTCCCTATCGAACTTCATTGTGAAAAGGAAAGTCTCCTTCCGGTGGCGCGATCCGTCAGCCCAAGCGGCATAAGCGTAAAGGATCGCGGTATTCGCATCAGTCCACTTACGTAACTTCAAAATATCCTGAGACCAGTCTGCATCCGGCGAGTAAGCACTCTTCGGCAGGCCCTCTTTGGCCAATTGCGCCAACTGCAGGCGCTCTGATGCGTTCGCCGGTGAACGCAATGCTACCCATTTGTCACCACGCAGCTGATAAAACGCGACCTTTTCATAGGTCGTATGGTGCGCGTGGATAGGACTGTAATTGAATGCAAAGCGTTTTGAATCCGGAGCCCAAACTATCTTTGCATTCCCGGCCCCAGACATCTCTTCGGAGACATCCAACACCGATTGCCTTGTGCCTGCCTTAACAATCATCGGCGTATCAGCATCAAGGTGATATTCCCACTGTTTATCGGGTGAGACTCGGTCCGAAACGAGCGTGCTTTGGGTTCCATCGGGTGTGAATTTGAAGATCAAGTCACCGCCATACTCAGAAACAAAGAGATTGTCCGCTGCGTCAAAGGCCAGGCCGTAAAAGCTGATTCCGGTTGCGAAGGTGTTTTTCTTTCCATCAGGTGTAAATTTGAGGATCGAATCGCGGCGGTTGTCCGTCATAAAGAGACTGCCCGAGCGGTCAAAAACCATGTCAACCGGGCCGTTAAGCCCAGTGGCGAAGCTGCTCTTCACTCCTTCTGGTGTGAATTTGAGGATCGAGTAGCTCGAGTATTCTTTCACAAAGATCGACACAAAGAGATTGCCCTTGTCGTCAAAAGTCAGGCCACCCGGGTGTCCAAGCCCGGAGACCAAGGTGCTCCTCTTTCCGTCAGGTGTGAATTTGAGGATCGAATCGCTGCCCTTTACTTCCGCCCGGGTAACTTTGGACGGAGTGTCCGTCACAAAGAGATTGCCCGAGCGGTCAAAAGCCAGGCGTTCAGGTGCAAGCCCAGAGGCGAACGTGCTCTTCTTCGCCTCAGGCGTGAATTTGAGGATCGAGCTGCTGACATGGTCCGTCACAAAAAGATTGCCGGAGCGATCAAAAGCCAGGTCCCAAGCTTCAGGGCAAGCCCAGAGGCGAACGTGCTCCTCTCTCCATCAGGTGTGAATTTGAGGATGGCGTTACCATCCCACACAAAGAGATTGCCCGAGCGGTCAAAAGCCAGGTTTTCAGGTGCAAGCCTGGAGGCGAACGTGCTCCTCTTTCCATCGGATGTGAATTTGAGGATCGATCCGGAGTCCCGGTCCGCCACAAAAAGATTGCCCTTGTCGTCAAAGGCCATGCTGCCGCCCCGAGCGCTGACGGCGACCAACATAGTTGCCAAGCCGGCAACTGTTAGGCCGATAAATATTCTTTTCATTTACTTCTCAATTCCCGGTCCTCACTCTCGATCGTACTAATTTCTTTGCGCTCCTCCGCGTTCAATCCGCCGACTCCTTTTGGCAGCACTTCATGAGTCCTGATAATTCGCCACTTACCTACAGCGTCGAACTTGAGCGTGAAGAAAAAAGATGCGCGTACGCTTTCCGTTTCGTTTTTGATTTCAAAGTTTTTCTGTGAGTGCGCATATATCAACGCGGTGCTTGGGTCCATCCATTCGCGAACCTGCCAGCTTGTCATGATTGGCCAGCCACTATCCTCCCGCGGCAGTTTCAGCTTTTTCTTTTGCTTTGCCATCGAACGTTCGAGCGGCGCAAACGTGGCGGTGTTGGATTCTAGCGAATCGAGTTTGCGCCACGTGTCCCCGTCGAGTTGATAAAATTGCGCCGTTTGATAGGCCTTGCCCGGCTGAAGGTTAAATGCAAAACGTTTTGAGTCCGGCGCCCAAACGATGTTTGCGTAGCCAGGCGCTCGACCCAGCGCTTCTGCGAGTCCGTCAGCATATTCTTCTTCGGAGAGCACGAGGGATGTTTCGTCGCTGCCGGCTTTTGCGATAACAAAATCCTCCTGTTCACCCGCCGCGCCACCGCGAAACTTCCACTTCCCATCCGGCGAAACAGATCTCGCCTGCGGCTTGTCCTGCTCCTCTGCGAAGGCGGATGTGGCGACAAGCAAAAACACCGCAGCGGATGTCCATGTAATATGACGACTGCACGCGCTCATACAGGCGAGATGACGAACAACGTTTGGATGATTTTCATTCTTCGAGGTACACCGAGTCCATAATGCGATCTATCTCTGTCTTTAACGCGGGATCGGTGTTCAAGTTCGAGCCAAAGGGAATTTCTAGTAGTTGACCTTTGTAAGAAGTCGTTAGGTTCTGTGTATAGACTGGGTTAGGCGAATAATTCTTCTTTCCCTTCAACACTGGAACAAAACTCCAGTCCGCCCATTTGCGTCCAGCAATTGTCACGATTTCTTTCTTCAGCCATTGAAGGTGTGAATCCTCTAGCTTTCCTCCTGAAACTGTTCGCCGTTCCAGGTGAACTTGTGCAGGACTTTCTTGCTCTTCGGCGAACGCACCAGAATCGTCCTGCCTTGTCTCGGTAACACAAACTCGGAGTTGCCTCTTACAGCTTTAGGCAACATGGGATGCTCAACTTCGTGCATCTTACCATCAGCGCCCAATTCAAAAAACGATAGGTATGAGTACACGGAATTCTCCTCTTCCACTTCAGGCTCCCCGGCGTGACAAAGCGCAAGCAACGGCCGCCCATCGCGATGACGGAAAAGCGCGACGTCGAAAGACGACTGTGCGCCGTCGCCGCCACAACTCATATAGCCGTTTTTTTCATCGATATTCTTTTCGCGCGCCTCGGCCTCGCAAAGATAAATATGGCCGCCGGTTTGGGCATGCCGTAACCAAACTGATGGCGGTCCTTCGAACAGATCCGCCGGGAGGAGCAGAAAATAATCGACAATCGACATCTTCTGCTGTTCGACGTTGCGAATCGTCGCCTCATTTTCTTGATCGAAGCCAATTGTGATCTTGGAAGCCGCTCGGCCCCACGCGTCATTTTGTATTTGGGTTTCCAGAACCAGCTCCCCAGTTTTGAGCCAATCGATCGCTTCGACCCGCCTGTTCGTCTTTTTGTCCGATTCTGTCGCTGCTTTCGACGGCAGTTGCGGCGAAGGAAGCTCGGGCAATTTAATTTCGTGGAATGCCGAGCCATTTCGGAAAAAGACTCGGGTCGAGCAACGCACGTTTTCCGTGGAATGGGTGTTATCTCGTTTTGTCCGTCGCCACTTCGATGATCGCCGTATCTCCCGCATATGGCTGTTGCTCAGCATAACTATGGCGCAACGCGAACTTTCCATCCGGCGATTCGCAAGTGACAACCTCACTGGCCTGAAGAGAAACAGCCAGACAACAGTTGGCTACTAGCCCGGCAGCGATCGAAAGTAATTTAAGCTTTCCGTCTTTCTTCAGGATGCTCATCGTGCGTCTCCTTTCGCGGTCAGTAGAGGTTTGATCTTCTCCATGTCAGGATGGGTAATGCCCGCCTCCTCAAACTCTTTGAAGTCATCGAGCACCGCCTGGCTAAAGGCCCGTCCGTCGTGGAGCTTGGCATCTTTGTTTTCCAAGTAGATCGCTTTCGCCTTTTCGAATTGGTTATCGAACAGATAACCATGCGCGAGATTGCCATTGATCATCACTGCCTCATCTGGCGAAAGTTCCAGAGCCTTGAGAGAAGCTGTAATCGACTCACGAGGCTTCCGATTGAATAGCTGATACCAGCCGAGAGATAAGTAGTAGTCTCCGTTTTTCGGATCCAGTTCGATAGCTTTCTGTGCATCCGCGATCGCGGCATTGTACTGCTTCTTTTCAACCCAAACGTCACCGCGCGCCTTATAAAAATCGGCATCTTTCCCATCGAGTTCGATTGCCCGCGTATAATCGGCAATCGCACCGGTTGTGTCCTTTTTTTGTTGTTTGACGTAGGCACGCTCATAATACGCGACTGCATTTTTTGAGTCGAGCTTGATGGCATGATCAAGATCAGCAATTGCGCCATCCAAGTCGTCATTCTCTGCTTTGGCGTTGCCGCGGTTTGCGTAGGCAGCGGCATATTTCGGATTGAGCTTGATCGCATGATCGAAATCCGCGATTGCCCCATGAAAGTCATGCTTCTGCTGTCTAGTAACGCCGCGGTTGTTGTAAGCGACGATATCTTGCGGATTGAGTTCGATGGCGCGAGTGTAGTCAGCGATGGCCCCGTCGGTGTCGCCTTTCGCCTGTTTCGTGTCGGCGCGGTTATCGTAGGCGTCGGCGTAATTCGAATTGAGTTCGATGGCGCGATTGTAGTCGGCGATGGCCCCATCCAAGTCGCCCTTGTCGCCCTTGGCGTTGCCGCGATTATAGTAGGCGATGGCATATTTCGGATCGAGCTCGACGGTGCGATCGTAGTCGCTAATGGCTCCATCCAGATCGCCCTTTCTTCGCTTGGCCACCCCGCGGTCGCAGTAGGCTTTTGCAAATTTCGGGTCGAGTTCGATCACGCGATTGTAATCGGCGATCGCTCCGTCTAGATCCCTCTTCTGCTTTTTGGCGAGGCCGCGATCGTAGTAAGCGTACGCGTATTTCGGATTGAGCTGGATGGCGTGATTGTAATCGGTGATAGCTCCATCCATGTCGCCCTTGTCACGCTTTGTGTTGCCGCGGTTGCTACAGGCGACCGCATCTTTCGGATTGAGTTGGATGGCACGATTGAAATCGACGATGGCGGCAT
>QHRI01000101.1 GCA_003221375.1 Verrucomicrobiota bacterium | reverse complement strand
AAAACTGTGATGATAATATGCGCTAGGTTTCGAGTGTGTTTTGAGGCAGCAATCATGGGGCGGCGAGGCTGACAGGCGTTAGACAGATTGTCAAGGGCTCGGCAGGCTCGAACCGAGATTTTCTGCCAGACTTCTGTGCCTCCGCGCATCAGCCATCGGCGCTTTGCTCGACACGCGACACGCCGAGACTTACATTCGCCTGCTTGAAAATGCGCATCTTTATGATTGTCTGCGCGGCCAGCGCGCTGTTTGGAGGAATGGCATTCGGCGCGTCCGACGTACCGGCAACGAATACCAGCGTTCTGGATTTCAAGCAGTGGGGATTGCTCGCGATTCAGGAAGCCGGTCGGCGCAAGCCAGTAGACACATTTGCCAAAGAAACGCTGATTCGGATTACCGGAAGATCGACATACACAGATAAGGCAGGAAGAACATGGCGGCCGAATGATTTCGTCTTGTCGGTTTTGATCGAGACGCACGATTGGAAAAATGAGCCAATGGTCTTGATCTCGTCGGGTCAGTTGATTGAGCAACTTGGGCTCGATAAGACGCAGCGGCGATTTTCCTTTGCACAATTAACCGGATCGGCCGAACTGCAGCGGCTTGCGACTGAGGCGCAGGCGCTCAAGCGCGCAGAGAAACCGTTAAACCGGGTCCAACAGGAAGCACTCAGTGTAAGCGATCGGCTCACGCTTCTTGCTCACGTAATGGATGGGAGCGCATTACTCATCATCCCCGCGCCGACAAGCGAAACGGATCCGTGGGTCGATCCATCGGGATGGTCGAAGTATTACCCCGAAGCGCAGGTCGAACCTTTCCAGACTCAATTGCAAACGGTTGCCAACTCGTATGTGCAAGGCGATGGATTTAACTTCAGTCGCGCCTCAAATCAGCTTCGCGAAAATCTACGGGTTTTAAGTCCGTCGATTTATCCCGGAGATCAAAAATTACGACTCGAATACTTTCATAATCATTTCGAAGCGTTTTATCGTGCGATCTGGTGCTATGGAATTGCGTTGGTAATTCTGATTGCGGCACATCTTCGCAAGCGGGGACGCATGCTGCAAAATATTGGTGTGGCAGTAGCGATATTCGGTCTCGTGTTCCAGGCGACTGGGATTGTGATGCGTTGCATGATCGCTGGCCGGCCGCCGGTTACGAACATGTATGAATCGATCATCTGGGTTTCGTTCGCGGTCTCTTTTTTCGGGATGATCTTTTTTGTCCGTTATCGCGCGCACATCTATTTGCTGGCGGCGTTACCGGTCACGCTCATCGCGCTGTTGCTTGTGCATCAAATGCCGATTGCCATGCCGTCGAGCATCGAACCGTTGGTGCCTGTGCTGCGCGATAATTTCTGGCTCACGATTCATGTGTTGACAATTACGCTAAGCTACGCGGCTTTCGCGCTGGCGATGGGTTTCGGGCACATTTTGTTATGGCGATATGCGCGGAACCCGGCGGCCGCGCGCGCGGATGCGCCCATGCATTTCTGGCTTTATCGCGTGCTTCAGCTCGGCGTCCTGTTGCTCGCAGCAGGCACAATTCTGGGAGGAGTCTGGGCAAATTATTCCTGGGGCAGATTTTGGGGTTGGGATCCGAAGGAGACCTGGGCGTTGATCGCACTTCTTTGTTACATCCTCGCGCTGCATGGCCGGCTGGCGGGTTGGTGGACGCAATTCGGGCTGGCGGTTGCGAGCGTGGTTTGTTTTCTCGCTGTATTAATGGCGTGGTACGGCGTGAACTTCGTGCTGGGCAAAGGTCTTCATAGCTACGGCTTCGGCATCGGTGGTGAGACGTACGTAGCAATTTTCGTTGCCCTTGATCTTTTGTTCGTGGTCTTTGCCGTCTGGCGATACCGAACGAGCGGGATAGTCGACATTGCACCAGGCGAAATTAAACCCGAGCGCGCTGCAGTTTAATTCCGCTACGGCGCGTCACTCTGGCCGGCCGCATTTTCGATCCTGATCGGCGCGCAAGGGAATTTGCGCCCCTACCTTTCTATCGAAATTGGATCGCGCGGCTTGAGCGGATTCGATTAAGCTTCGGTTCTATCGGTTAGATCATCAGAACACAGAAAGGAAAGGCCATGCCGCTAACCCGTCGCGATTTTCTCATCAGTGGTTCCATGTCGCTCGCTGCCGGAGCGTTTTCACCGTTTGCTGTTCAGGCTGAGAAGACGGAGCTAAGTGAGCCTGCCGACTTCAAAGATTGGGAGTCGGTGCGGCGGGAGTTCGAACTGGCTCCCGATTACGTTCATCTGGCCCTGTTCTTTCTCGCCTCGCACCCCAGGCCGGTACGACAGGCGATTGATCAGTATCGGAAAAAAATCGATGCGAACCCGTTTATTGCTGTTGATGGCGCGCTTTTCGAACCAACTGACGAGAACATTCCGCAGCAGGTCTGCCGTGCCATCGCCAGCTACATTGGTGGCGACCCACAGGACATTGCGCTAACCCAAAACACCACGACCGGTCTCGCTCTTCTCTACCACGGACTGCCATTGCGCGAAGGCGACGAGATCCTGACCACTACGCACGATCACTACGTGCATCACGAATCGATTCGATTAGCTACAGGGCGTTGCGGCGCGACCTGGCGCAAGATTCCGCTATTCGACTCTTATAACTCGATTTCGCCGGATGAAATCGCAGAGCGCGTTCGCAAGGCAATCGGACCAAAGACGCGAGCTGTTGGCGTGACGTGGGTGCACTCAAGCAGCGGTGTGCGGCTGCCCATCGCGCGCATCGCCGAAAGCGTTGCCGAAGCGAATCGCGCTCGCGACGAAAAGGATCGTGTTCTCCTGATCGTCGATGGTGTACACGGGTTGGGAGTAGAAGACCCGAAAATCACTGCACTGGGATGCGACGCGTTCGCGGCGGGCACACACAAATGGATGTTTGGACCCCGCGGCACCGGGTTCGTTTGGGCAAAGCCTTTCGTTTGGCAAAAAATGCGCCCGGTGATTCCGAGTTTCTTTTCGCTCGAACCTTACGAAGCCTGGGCACAGGAACATGCCCCGCAAACTCCGGCGCGTGCAGCGTGGTTTTCACCGGGCGGCTTTCAGGCTTTCGAACATTATTTTGCATTGCCAGCAGCCGTCCGTTTTCATCAGAACATCGGGCCTGCCCGAATCACGGCGCGCATACACGAACTAAACCGCCAACTTAAGGAGGAACTCGCACGGATGCCAAATACTCAGCTCTATACGCCGCGTGACGAGAATCTTTCGGCCGGAATGGTTTGTTTTGACGTAAAAGGAATGAAGCCAGAGCAAGTGGTAAAGCGGCTTCTCGATCAGCGCATTGTCGCTTCAACGACTCCCTATCGCCAGTCGTATGCGCGCCTGGCGTGCAGCGTCGTCAATACTCCGCAGGAGGTTGACACGGTGATTCGCGCAATCCGCGATCTCGGGTGAGCGACACGGAGCGATGATCCTGTAGCCACCGGCCTGAGGCCCGTTTTGGGATGGAAGCGAACGAAGACGTCGCACAGCGACGTGGCTACAGTGTCGCGGTCAGCGCGTCGATAAATTCGCGCGGTGTTTGGACCTGCAGCAGCGCCGATCGTATCGTGTCATCTCTTACCAGCCGGACAAGCGTGCCAACGCAAATCAAATAATCATTCACTAACCGTTCTGGGACACCGATCACAAAAATCAAACGTGCACGCTCTTCATTTGGACCGAATCGAATTCCGGCGTGACTGCGCCCGACACCAATGACTATTTCGTCGGCCAAATCCGTGCGCGCATGGGGGAATGCCGCTTCGTTTTCGACCACACTGGGATGGGCCTGCTCCCGCGCGAGCACCTTTTCAAAGAACGCCGCGGAATTATCGATCTTTCCGTTCTGCGCCAGCAACTCGATGATCTCACGCAACGCGTTTGTTACTTTTCTGGAGCGCAACCTCAGGATCACCTGTTTTTCATCGAGAAGATCGGTCAGCGTAATGGCCATTAGGTGGAGAGAGATTTATTGGATTATCCGGCAAAGCCAGTTATCCAGTTAAATAAGGAGCCGTGGCAACTGAAAACACAGCATTAGCAGAAAACGAAGAGAGGACCGTCTCTTTACAGCGGAGCATTTACGACCCGGGCTATGTCAATGCAATGTCCCATTTTTACCGAGGTGAGATGGGCCGGATCATGGTCTGGCGGCAACGGTTAGACGTTACCTCAAACTGGGCGATCACCAGTACCACCGCCATCATCACCATCGCATTTTCTACGCGTGAAGTGCCTCATATTATTTTCTTTTTCAACCTCGCCATCGTCTGGGTATTGCTCTGGATCGAAGCGCGTCGTTACCGGTTTTACGATGCCTTTCGCGCGCGTGTTCGAATGCTCGAAGCGCATTTTCTTGTCCCCATGGTGATGGAAAATCGCGAGATGCTCCACGGTGAAT
>QHRI01000100.1 GCA_003221375.1 Verrucomicrobiota bacterium | reverse complement strand
AAATACACATCGTTGATTCGGACGCCCGGCAACCTTTCGGAATGGGTGAGCCACCGGTGCCGCCGATTGTTCCCGCGATCGCGAACGCCATTTTTGCAGCAACTGGAACACGGATCAGGCGACTGCCGGTTCGACCCGAGCAACTCAAACAGCGCGCCGCCTAACGAGTGACGTTGTCGGTTTAAATCAACTTCTCAATCGTGATTGGCAGCTCGCGTACCCTAACGCCGGTAGCATGATGCGTAGCCGCGGTGATGGCGGCAGCGATGCCGGCCAGACCAATTTCTCCAATGCCGCGGGCGCCCAGAGGATTGATTTCCGTGTCGGGATAATCAAGAAAATGCACTTCTAGCTTGGGCACGTCGGCGTTCACCGCCATGATATAATCGGCGACGTTACTGTTGATCGGCGCGCCGTTCTGCGGGTCGTAAGTAGTATGTTCAAACAGCGCCATCCCGATTCCCATCACCACAGCGCCTTCGATTTGGTTACGCCCGGCCAACGGGTTAATAATGCGCCCCGCATCCATCACACTCACGACGCGGTTGACGCGCAACCGCGCGATCTCCGGCTGCCATGTTACTTCGACAAAATGACATCCGTACGAATGTGTGGAGAATTTCGGTTTTTCTTTTTTTTCCTCGCCGAAGGTCGCATTGGATTGACCGTTGCCTGTCACGAAGCGGAGATCGGCGCTTCGAAGCAAATCGGCAAACGGCACGCCGCTTGCAGGGCCATTCGCTTTGACAAAAACGCGGCCATTTTCAAAAGCGAGCTCGTCATTTTTTCGTTTTTCAAAAGGGGAACCTGGCGTCGTCGTCGCGACGGTCAGCAAGGATTTGATTGCGTCATCTGCCGCGTCAAGAACCGCTGGAATAACCGATGCAGTCGCCATCGAACCACCGGAGACAGGGCCTTCGGGAAGCGATGTATCACCCAGGGCTACTTCCACTTTTTCGAGGGGGACACCGGTCCTTTCCGCCGCAAGCTGGGCGAGAATTGTATACGTACCGGTGCCGATATCCTGCGTGCCGCATGCGATTCGAGTCGTGCCATCGTCACGAAGCTGGATATTGGCTGCAGCGGCAAATCGCGCGGCGACCCACGCAGCCGTGGCCATACCCCAGCCAAGCGTTAACCCATCGCGCTTCATCGAGCCGATCTCGGGAGTGCGCTTGGACCAGCCGAACTTTTCTGCTCCCAGCTGAAGGCACTCGAGTAGATGGCGTGATGAGAACGGAACGCCTAACGACTCGTCGATCTTCGGTTCGTTGAGAACGCGAAACTGAACCGGATCGATCTTGAGTTGATCCGCGAGCTCATTCATTGCCGATTCGGTGGCATAGAGACCGGGCACCGCGCCGGGACCACGCATATCGGACGGTGAACCGATGTTGCGCCTCGCGCGTCCGAACTTTACTCGAAGGTTCGGCACGCTGTAATGGAACGGCGTCGCTTCTCCGCAATTCTCATGGTACTCATCGAGCATCGACCTCTCGTAAACATAGTCTTGCATGAGCGACACGAGTTTGCCCTCCTGCGTGGCACCGAGGCGCATACGCTGCTGGGTACGGGCGCGATGACCCGCCGTTTGGAACATCATCTTGCGGCTAAGAACCAGCTTAACGGGTTTACCTAACTGGCGCGCCGCCGCCGCCGCGAGCGAACAATGCGTCCATGGCCAAAGCTTGCTGCCGAAACCCGAGCCGACAAATTTGGTAATGACGCGAACATTCTCTTTTGGCAAACCAAACATTTGCGCGAGAACGGTGCGCATATTGAAGATCGCCTGCGATTCTTCGTAGAGTGTCAGCATCTGGCCATCCCATATTGCTGTCGTCCCTTGTAACTCGATGGGATTGTGCGTCTCAGACGGCGTGACATAAGTTTGGTCGAGTTTGGCTGGCGCCTTGGCGAACGCTGCGTCCGGGTCGCCCCTCTCGCTTTGCAAGCGATGTTCTGGACCGTACGTGGTCGCGACCACCTGCGGATCGTCCTCCGCTTTTAAATCGGGGTTCACGTTCGGCTTGTCCTTGCTTTAGGTAACGCGAACCGCGTCGGCTGCAGCTTTTGCTGTCTCGAAGGTGTTCGCCACGGCAAGCGCGACGTATTGGCCGTAGTACTGAATGATGTCGTCCACGAATGGAGGGCGCCGCTCGATACAGATTCCTTCCATACCTTTTCCCATAACCGAGCGGAAGATTTTTCCGATGTTGGCGCGATGAAAAATTGCCCGGACGCCGGGCATTTTTTCGGCCGCAGCGGTGTCCAGTTTTTGAATTTTGCCATTTGCAATCGTCGCTTCGATCGGAACGGCGTAGAGCAAGTCAGGAAAATGGAAATCCGACGCATACATCGCGGTGCCGCTAACCTTGAAAGGGCCGTCGATGCGCGGCTGAGGTTTGCCGATCACGGATGTCTGTGTGCCCTCAGGCATGACCTCGATTTTCCTTAGGCGGTTTGTGTTACCAACTTCAGCGCGTGCACCAGGCAGCGTTTGGCTAATTCCACTTTGAATCCATTCTGACTTTGTGGTTTGGCATCGCGCAGCGCGGCATCCGCAGCTTTTCGAAACACGGCTTCTGTCGCCGCCTGACCTGTCAATTCCGTTTCAGCCTCCGGTGATCGCCACGGTTTCGTGCCCACGCCACCGAGCGCGACGCGAGCGCCCGTGATCTTTCCACCATCAACCGTGACGACAACCGCTGCGGATGCGAGTGCAAATTCGTACGAAGCGCGGTCGCGCAATTTCAAATAAAACGAACGGCTGCCTGGCGCGGGCGGCGGCAGGGTGACATGTATGATCAAATCGCCCGGCTCCAAAACCGTCTCACGCTGTGGTGTGTCTCCGGGAAGGAGATGAAAATCACTAATCGGAACGCTGCGATCGCCTTTGGTTCCACGGATATGAATGATTGCTTCGAGAGCAGCCAATGCCACGTTCATGTCGGATGGATTCGTGGCGATGCAATGTTCGCTGGTGCCTAAAATGGCGAGACTGCGGTTTACTCCGGTGATGGCTGCACAACCCGAACCGGGTTCCCGTTTGTTGCAAGGCATTGTGGTGTCGCGAAAATACATGCAGCGGGTTCGTTGCAAGAGGTTCCCCGCAGTAGTTGCCATGTTTCGAAGCTGGGGCGATGCGCCGCTCAAGATCGCTTCGGACAGGACGGCGTAGTCTTTGCGAACGATCGGGTGATAAGCGAGATCAGAATTGCGAACCATTGCGCCGATCTTCAGGCCACCGTCAGACAGCGTTTCGATTTTGGCCAACGGCAGATGAGTGACATCCACCACTTTCTGTGGCGCCTCGACGTTTAGCTTCATCAAATCAATCAGCGTTGTTCCGCCGGCGATGAAGCGAATATCTGCTCCCTGTTGTGCCGTCGTCGCCTTCGCACCGGCGGCAATCGCTTGGCCGGGATCGTCTGCGCGCGAGAGTTCGAACAGTTTCATGCTTGCTTCTCCTTCACCGTGCCTTGCCGCACACTCTGAATTGCCGCGACGATGTTTTGATACGCGCCGCATCTACAAATGTTGCCGCTCATGAATTCCTTGACTTCGGCATCCTCCGCTCCGCACGGTTCTTTCAACATCGCAACCGCCGACATGATCTGGCCGGATGTGCAATAACCACATTGATAAGCATCATGCGAAACGAACGCTGCCTGCATCGGATGTAAGTTTTCCGGCTGCCCAACACCCTCAATCGTGGTGATCTCGTCACCTTGATACATCGCGGCAAAGCAAAGACATGAATTCGCGCGCCGGCCGTTAATGTGCACCGTGCACGCTCCACACTGGCCATGGTCGCATCCCTTTTTCGATCCAGTCAGATGCAAATGTTCGCGAAGACAATCGAGAAGCGTTGTGCGCGGATCGATTCGCAAATCATATTTCTTTCCATTTACCCGAAGCGTGACCGGAATTGCGCCTTCGAGTTCAGACGTTGACGGCGCCGGCGATTCAGCGTGCGCGGGTTCACCAATCATAGGACGGGTTGAGACCAGCAAGCCGGCCATACCCAACCGGGAAAGAAATGTGCGCCGCGTCGATTTTCCCAATTGGGAGCCGCCTTCCGATTCAGATTTTTCTTCTTTCTGGTTTTGGTCGGACATCGAAATCCTATTGCAGTAGCCACTCTATTTCTCATCCAGGCGATACGATGAGCCTCTTGCGAGGTACAGCGTGTTGCCTCCTTCGAGATATTCGCTCTGAATCGGCCCGCTCATATCAATTTATCCGGTGTGATCGGCAGATTGCGCACTCGTTTTCCAGTTGCGTTGAAGACTGCGTTTGCGACTGCCGCTGGCGCTCCAACGATTCCGATTTCGCCAATTCCGCGTGCGCCGAAATCGGGCATGTGCGGATCGGGTTCGTTGATGAAATCGATGTCGAATTCCGGCGTGTCCGCATGCACTGCGACGTGATAATCGGCCAGATTGGGATTGACGATGCGGCCGGTTTTTTCGTCTGGTACTGTCCCTTCCATTAAAGCCGTGCTGATACCAAACAGCACTCCGCCGATGATCTGGCTGCGCGCCAGGCGCGGATTGATCATTCGCCCCACGTCGTAAATGCCGACAGCGCGCTTCACCCGTACTTGTCCAAGAAGATCTACGTTCACTTCGACGAAAAGTGCGCCATAGGAAAAGAACGAAAACTTCTCACGTTCTTCCTTGTTCGGTTCCGAATTGAACTCCGCCTG
>QHRI01000099.1 GCA_003221375.1 Verrucomicrobiota bacterium | reverse complement strand
CTCGCTGAGAGTTCATCTGATTGATAATACTTTCGCGTGCTTACTCGGCGTGAATTCATACGCACGGCGGCGCTTTTCGCGCTGGCGCCGCACCTATCAGCAGAACAAGAGATTTGGGTAAATGACGTTCATTCACAACTTAATCGCACCCGCGTTCGCACGCTCCTGACGCCACGTACCCGAGACGAACTCGCAGAGATTGTGCGTTCGGCGTCACGAAAAGGCTTGCCCATCTCCGTTTCTGGCTGCCGACATTCGATGGGTGCCCAGCAATTCGCGACGGACAGCATTTGCATCGATACGCGTTCACTCGATCGCGTGATTTCTTTCGATCGGGAGCAGGGTTTGATCGAAGCGGAAGCCGGCATCCAATGGCCGAAATTGATTCGCTCTTATCTGGACGCCCAGGCGAATGCCGAAAAACAATGGGGTATCGCGCAAAAACAAACCGGCGCGGACACATTTACGCTTGGTGGGAGTCTTTCCTCGAACGTGCATGGGCGTGGGTTGGCGATGAAGCCGCTTATTTCCAACGTTGAATCGTTCACCCTGGTTAACGCCGATGGAAAATCGGTTCATTGTTCGCGCGCCGAAAACAATGAATTGTTCCGACTTGCCATCGGCGGTTACGGGTTGTTTGGGTTAATCGACAGCGTAACGCTTCGCCTCGTTCCCCGTCAGAAACTGCGACGTGTCGTCGAAATAATTCGCGCGAATGATCTGCCCGCGCGCTTTGAAGAGCGAATAGCGCAATCGTTTCTTTACGGAGATTTTCAGTTTTCAGTCGATGAAAAATCGCGGGACTTTCTCCAGGTCGGCGTCTTCTCTTGTTACGAACCAATCGATGTGCACGAACCGATTGTCGCTAAGAAAGAGTTACGCGACGACGACTGGCTGGAGTTATTGCGGTTGGCTTACACGGATCGCGGGAAAGCGTTCAAGCGTTACAGCGATTACTACTTGTCGACAAACGGACAGACCTATTGGTCCGACACGAACCAACTAAGCGCCTATCTGCCTAATTATGCGCAAAAGATCCGCGAACAGATCGGAGGTCAGGAATCGAGCCTCATCATTACTGAAATTTACGTCCCTCGCCCCGACCTTCCCAAGTTTCTGGCACAGGCGGCAGAGTTGTTGCGCTCGAACCGCACAGTCGTCATCTACGGTACGGTCCGCTTAATTGAAAAAGACGATGAGAGCTTCCTCGCTTGGGCCAAGGAGCCTTACGCATGCATCATCTTCAACCTGCTCACGTTTCATACATCGGACGGATTTGAAACGTCCGCGCGCGCCTTTCGCGGCTTGATTGATTTGGCGATAACCCGGGGCGGAAGCTATTATCTGACCTACCATAAACTCGCAAAGCCAGAGCAGGTCCTGGCATGCTACCCGCAGTTCAAACATTTTCTAGACTTGAAAAGAAAGTACGATCTTGCCGAACGCTTTCAGAGCGATTGGTACCGCTACTATCGGAAGCTCTTCGCGATCTCGTGAATCCTCTATCATGTTGAGCGATGCGAAACATCTCTGAATATTTCGGTTTAGCTCCGGTTCTGATCACGAACTGAGATTGAACTCGTTCGTCTCCCGACTCACTCGCCGCTACCCTGTGCGGCTTTGCCGTCCATGTCGCTCATCCCACTCGCTCCATTTTTCGCTTCGCTCAGAATGACATACTAGAATGGCTTTGGATGCAGCCGTTCGCCGTCATTGCTTTGCTTCTGATTCTTGGGCGCGTCTTTGCTGAATTGTGGCTCAGCCGATTGAACCGAAGTCATGTCTGTGCACACGCGAATGAAGTGCCGACTGTATTTCACGGGATAATTGACGAGCCGAAGTATCGCCGTTCGATTGATTACACGCTGGCCAAAAGCCACTTTGGAGACATCGTCAACGAGTTCGATGCGGCAATACTCATGGCAGTGCTTTTTAGCGGCGTATTGCCATGGGCGTTTGAAAAATTCAGCGCGAACTTTGGCAGTTCGGTCTGGGCAATGGCCGGATTTCTTTTCGTCGTGGGCATTGCGGTGAGCGTGCCCGCATTACCGTTCGATTGGTACGCGCAATTCAGAGTCGAAGAGCGATTCGGCTTCAACACTACCACATTAAAGACCTGGATCGTCGATCGTATCAAAGGATTGCTGCTCGCAGTGCTGCTCGGTTATCCGTTGCTAGTGCTGGTATTGACAATGATCGAATGGACCGGCGCTAGCTGGTGGCTCTGGGCGACGGTGGTTGTTATCACCTTTCAATTGCTTTTGATGCTAATCGCGCCCGCGATCATCATGCCGCTTTTCAACAAGTTCACCCCGCTGCCGGAAGGGGAGTTACGCGAACGCCTGATTGCATTGGCGCAACGAACCGATTTTCCCGCGCGTAGAATCGAAGTGATGGATGGCAGCAAATGCTCGCGCCACTCCAATGCGTTCTTTACCGGGCTCGGAAGTTTTCGAAAGATCGTCCTCTTCGACACATTGATCGGACAGCTCACCCATGCGGAACTCGAGTCCGTGCTCGCACATGAAGTTGGCCATTGCAAGAAGCGCCACGTAATTAAGATGCTCAGCGTTTCCGTCGCTGGTGTTTTTCTCGCATTCGCCGTGATCGCGTGGCTTGCGCGTCAGCAGTGGTTTTATCACGCGTTCGGTTTCGCATATCAGGGAGGGTTTGCCGCCATAAATGTGGTTCCTGCGATACTGCTGTTTTCGCTGGTGGCGGGAACGATCACTTTCTGGGCTTCGCCGTTCATTCACAGCTGGTCACGCCGTTTTGAATTTGAGGCGGATGCTTTCGCCCGTGGGGCGATGGGTGAGACGCAATCGCTAATTCAAGCATTGCGGAAATTGAGCGAGAAAAACCTGAGCAATCTCACTCCCCACCCGCTCTACAGCAGCTTTTATTATTCGCATCCGACCTTGCTCGAACGGGAACGTGCGCTGCGAATGACCACGTAGTGCGACCGAGCGTTTTTGTAGGGCAGGCGCTCCGCCTGCCTTCGCCGGCGACCTGAACGGTCGCCCTACAAATCACAAGATCGGAGCTTGACACAAATGGCGCTACAACGTGCCGTGTTCTAACATGTCGAAAGTCGTCATTGTTGGCGCGGGAGTTAATGGAGTTACCGCCGCCATCGAATTAAAGAAACGCGGCCATCAAGTAATTCTCATTGATCCGGGGCCGTTGCCGCATCCGTTGGCTGCATCTACCGACATCAGCAAAGCTGTTCGCGCGGCTTATGGAGCGGATAATGACTACACCGAGCTCGCGGAGCGCTCGATCAAACTGTGGCGCAAATGGAACGAAGAATTCGGAATTGAATTGTATCACGAGGTCGGCGTGATGTTCGTGCGCCGTCGGGAGATGGAGCCTGGCGATTTCGAGTACGAAAGTTTCAAAATGCTGCAAAAGCGCGGGCTCAAGGTAGAGCGCATGAATTCAGCGCAAGTGTGGAGGCGATTTCCAGCCTGGAATCCAGAATTATTTCGAGATGGCATCCTTGAGGTTGAAGCAGGCTATGCGGAAAGCGGGCGCTCAGTCGCGGCGTTGATCAAACGAGCAAAGTCGTTAGGCGTTGAGCTGCTGGAGCGGCATAAATTCGAGGCGCTAGATGATGTGAACGGCCGCATCACAACCGTCATTCTGAGCGAAGTCGAAGAATCCCGAGGCGAAAGCTTAAAGGTAACTTCTCGGGGTCCCTCGACTCCGCTCGGGATGACGCGCATCGCGGGCGATCGCGTTGTGATGACGGTCGGCGCGTGGACGCCGTATCTGCTGCCTTTCACGAAAAAGTTCTTCCGCGCCAGTGGCCAGCCGGTATTTCACTTAAAACCCCGGCAACCTGAACTGTTCACACATGAACGGTTTCCCGTGTTTGGCGCAGACATTACGGCGACGGGTTATTACGGATTCCCGCTTAATCGTGATGGTATCGTGAAGATCGCAAACCACGGCCCCGGCCGCGAGATGTCTCCCGAATCTTCCCAACGCACCGTCACTTCGGAAGATGAAGCGAACCTGCGCAATTTTTTATCGTGGGCGTTCCCGGACCTCGCCGATGCGCAAATCGTCTATACGCGCGTGTGCATGTATTGCGAAACGCATGATGGAAATTTCTGGATCGCGCAGGATCCGGAACGCCAAGGATTAGTGATTGCCGCAGGCGATTGCGGGCATGGATTCAAATTTGCGCCCGTGCTCGGTGAAATCATCGCCGATGCCGTTGAGGAAAAATCCAACCCAATTCTTGAAAAGTTTCGTTGGCGACCGGAAGTGCGTGCGGGAAGCGGAACAGATGTTGCGCGTTTCCATGGCGAGAATGAATCGACAACGCGACTCTCAGAATAGGAGTTTAAATAAGGTCGCGCCTATCGGGCGGCAATGATACTGCGATACAGTGCTTCGTAGCGAGGGACAACGCGATCCGCTGAGAATCTTTTGCGTACCCGATCGCGACTCTGTTCACCGAGTTCGCGGGTCAAATTCGGAGATTCGACTAATGCGTCTAGCGCAGCAGCAGCAGCAGCCACATCGCCAAAAGGATATAGAGGAGAAGATTCCCCTACGACTTCAGGAATACCACCGACGCGAAAGGCGATCACAGGCTTACCATAAAACGCCGTCTCGAGAATACTCAAACCGAAGCTTTCGTATTCGGATGTGTAGAGTCCCGCATCTGCGGCCTGTAAATACTCTTCCACCGCAGCTGTGTTCCGCCGAACGATCACGCTGTCGCGGAGTCCCAATTCGTCGACCAGTCCCTCGTAAGGGTCAAAAG
Source organism: Verrucomicrobiota bacterium (assembly GCA_003221375.1). Classification (GTDB taxonomy): domain Bacteria; phylum Verrucomicrobiota; class Verrucomicrobiia; order Chthoniobacterales; family UBA10450; genus Udaeobacter. Next base: position 2,341 of record QHRI01000099.1, on the reverse strand, counting down.
GGCCGCCTGCTAAAATGAACAAACGAAGGCGCGCCCGGTTCTTCGACAAAGCAATCGTGCGCAGCAGTAGGTCGATGCGTTTAACGGGTCGCAAATTCGACATGTGCAGCACAAGAAATTTGTCGTCGATGCCGAAATCACGTCGAATTTCTTCGCGGGTTCTCCCTGGGTTTGTTTCCGAAGACTTTCTGATACTGCCGTGACCGCGTCGGAATGCACGAGGGCATGCTCGATGGCGGTGCGGTAATCGGGATCCTGGCCGAGCAGAGTGGTATCGCTCCCATGCAAAGTTGTGACGATGCGCGGAGCTGACGTTCCTACGATTTGCGAGGCTAGACAGGCGGCCAGCGCATGTGGCACTGCGTAATGAACGTGAAAAAGATCGAGCCGCTGTGAACGCGCCACCTCCGCCATTTTCACTGCGAGCGGCAGAGTGTAATCGGGACACGGAAATAAGGTGTTGTCCGCAAATACAATCCGATGGAAGTGAAGGCCCTCCTGCGGCAGGTCCAGTCGAACGGGTAACGCGTAACTAAAGAAGTAAACTTCATGCCCGCGGCGCGCCAGTTCCGACCCGAGGGCCGTCGCCAAAATCCCGCTCCCGCCAATCAGCGGAAAACATGCGATCCCAATTTTAAGCGGTGCCGATTCCATTACAGCCCCGTATAAGCTCTGTCGAAGTCGGAAATCTCGTCGCGTGTGATGAATTTCACGTCGGGAGCGTCTTCCTTGTTAACGTAATGCTGCTCGCTCGCACCAGCGACGTAATGAGTGCATCGAATTACTGATTGCATCCAACGGAAACGCGTGTCGCGGGTCGGGCTGATTTGCTCCGGACCAAATTCGTCTCCGGGAATTTCTAAAAACCGACCGCCTCCCTTATGCAGCAACAATTTCCCGTAGCGGTAACGGGCGCGAACCATTTCTCCTTCATAAGGCTGATCGACAAAATAATCTGAGACTGTAACAGCACGCGCCCGGAATTCCGGTGTACTGGATCGCTCTACTCGCACACCTTCGAGCAACCCCATTCGTTTGTACATCTCGAGACAAAAGTCGGCGACATTCGAACATTTGGTCTCCTTAAATTGCGTGACCAGAGACTGCTCCACATAATTTGGAAGTTGGCGCGCAGTTTTCTCCTGCCATTCCGGAAGGACGCGTTTGGCATATAGCGGCGAAAACTGCTTTTGAATCCGATTTTCAAACTGAAAGTTCAGGGCCACTTCCTGGTTGTTGTTTTGGTCTCGCAAAATGGTAATTGTCTCGCGCGGGTCGTGATCGCTGTCATGAAAGAAAAAGACGATTTCTCCCCCGATTTCCTTTTGAAGCCGACGGGCCGCCGTAATCTTGGCGAACAAAAATCGTTTTGGAAAAAATCCGCACGGTTGCTGGCCGAAACAAATAATCGGGTGATCCATCGTCCAGAATGAATTTCATACCCCGGCCGGAACTTCCGTACCGCGAAAGATGGTTTGCTGCAGGACCGGCGCCAGGATCAGCACCGCCGCGCATCCGATAAAATTGTACCAGAGGTATCCGATATTCGTTGTAGCGAACAGGACGAACACCAGCATTTGTGCAAGGAGCGCCGCGAAAAACACGGGGGATCCCGAAACTCGACGAATAAAGAAACCTGCTAGAAAAAGACCGAGAATACTGCCATAAAACACCGAGCCCAGAATGTTGCCCGCTTCGATTAGATTTTCGACCAGACTTGCAAACGAAGCGACGCCGATCGCCATCAATCCCCACGCCGCGGTTAGCGCTTTCGCCGCGACTACATAATGGTGATCCGTCGCGTGTGGACGAATCAACGGACGATAAAAATCGATCGCGGTGGTGGAACCGAGAGCATTCAGAATTGCTGACGTCGCCGACATGGTCGCGCACAAGATCACTGCGATCAGTAATCCGACAATTCCGTGCGGCATCTGTTGAAGAATAAAAGTAATAAATACGTAATCCGATTCCTTGCTTTTTGGATCAGCGCCCGCTTGTCCGAGAACTGCCTTGGTTCGATTACGCAATTCATGCGCCTGCGCATCGAGTTCGCGAAGCTTGGTCGTTGCCTGATCGCGCTCGCTTGACGATGCACTGGAAAGCGCCCGAATAGCAGCGCGTTTTTGGGTGAATACGTCATCGGATTGCGTTTGCAACGCTTCTAACTGCGGCGCGTAGCCGCTCGCCATCGCACGTTGGTACGCAGGCTGATTGAAATAAGCCGGCGGCTTTTCGAATTGATAAAACATGAAAACAAGCGCGCCTAGCAGCAGAATGAAAAATTGCATCGGCACTTTCACCGCGGCATTGAACAGCAATCCGAGACGGCTCTCCTTGA
>QHRI01000098.1 GCA_003221375.1 Verrucomicrobiota bacterium | reverse complement strand
TTATGAGCACGAACCTTATTTCCAGTGGCACAACCGCGCGGGAGAAAGTGAACCTCCGTACACCCGACGTCATGGCTGCGGTGCAGCAGCAAGTGGAATCACACTACCGGAGCGACATTGTCGAAAAAGTCCGCCGTGCTGGTGGAATGATTTCAGTAGGCGACACTACAGTGCGTTTGGCAAAGCAGTTTGGTTTTTGCTATGGGGTGGAGCGCGCGATCGACCTCGCTTACGCAGCGCGCAAAGTCTTTAAAGATCGCCGCCTTTTCATTGTTGGCGAAATCATTCACAACCCCGAGGTCAATCATCAAATTGCCTCGTTAGGCATTAAGAACCTGACCGGTAAAAACAAGGAGGCCGACATTTCCGATCTCGGCCCAGATGACGTTGTGATCGTGCCGGCATTTGGAACCGAATTATCCATCCAGCAACAGATCAAGGACCGCGGCTGTCAGATTGTCGATACCACGTGCGGGGACGTAATGAGCGTCTGGAAACGGGTGCGCAAGTACGCGAGCGAGTCGGCCACGTCGATCATTCACGGAAAGGCCGAACACGAAGAAACGAAGGCGACTAGCTCGCGCGCGCTCGGCGACGGTAGCGGACATTATCTGGTTGTTCTAACACTGGAGGACACCGATTATGTTTGCGATTACATCCGCCACGGCGGCGACAAGCAGGCGTTCCTCGAAAAATTCAAAGGCGCCTACTCGCCAGGATTCGATCCGGACGTGCATTTGCAGACCGTCGGTGTAGCAAATCAAACAACCATGCTTCGCGGCGAAACGGAAGAAGTGCAGCGGCGTGTTCGGCGAGCCGTTGTCGATCGCGATGGACCGGAGCTTGCGGAAAAGAATTTCCGATTTTTCGACACGATTTGCGGCGCCACACAGGAGCGACAGGATGCATTGCGCGAATTGCTCGATGTGCCAATGGATTTGTTGCTCGTTGTGGGCGGTTATAATAGTTCGAACACGTCACATCTTGCCGAGATGGGCGAAGAAAAATTGCCCACCTATTTCGTGCTCAACGCTTCGCGCCTGGTTTCCGCTACTGAGATCAAGCACTACAACTTGCACGAAAAGCGCGAGGTCGTTTCGCATTTTTGGCTCCCCAACGGACCCACCGTTATCGGTATTACTGCGGGGGCATCGTGCCCGAACAATTTGATCGAAGAAACACTGATCCGCCTTTTCGAGTTGCGCGGCATCTCGCGCGACCAATTGGAACTGGCGGCGTAGCCTTGATCATAGCCTTTCACTGCTCTCATTAACACCGCGTCTTCAGCGCGGTGAAGCTGCTCAGACCGAAAAGAAAACCGTTTAAACGGTTTTGGTACTTCCGATGTGTGGATTCACCTCACTGAAGTGAGGTGTTAATGACAACGCTCAAGATACGGTGACCATCTTTACGCGCGCAGAATCGGCTCGTGGCGCGAAATAGTTGCGTATGGCACGCGCGATATGGAAAGGCAGCATCAGCTTCGGCTTGGTTAACATTCCGATCGCTCTTTATCCCGCAACGCGACGGGAAGAACTCAGGTTTCGCTTGTTGCGCAAAAGCGATTTGAGCCCGGTAAATTACAAACGTGTAGCCGAAAAAGATGGCAAGGAGGTTTCCTGGGACCAAATCGTCAAAGGTTACGAGTATGAGAAAGGGAAATATGTTGTGCTCAAGGCCGAAGATTTTGAGCGCGTTGATCTGGAAGCGACACAGACAGTCGATATCCAGGACTTCGTCGATCAGGAACAGATCGATCCAATGTTTTTTTATAAGCCTTACTATCTGGAGCCGCAAAAAGGAGGCGACAAAGCCTATGTGCTTTTGCGTGATGCGCTAAAGGAGAGCAACAAGGTTGGTATCGCAAAAGTGGTGATCAAGACGCGCCAATATCTCGCTGGTGTAAAACCGGAAGATGGCGCGCTGGTTCTGGAGCTAATGCATTTTGCCGATGAACTCGCGGACCCGGGAAAATTGCACGTCCCAAAAAAAACCGAAGTCGGCAAACGCGAGATGAACATGGCCAAATCGTTGATCGACAGCATGAGCTCGAAGTGGGACCCAGAAAAGTATAAGGACGAATATCGCGAAGCGCTCATGGACGTAATTGAAGAGAAAGTGGAAGCCGGTGGGAAAGAAATTAAGGAAAAGCCAAAGAAAGCGCCGAAGCCGACCAAGGTAATCGATTTGGTTTCCGTGTTGCAGAAGAGCCTGGACCAAACTGGGTCCAAGAGAAAAACGACTGCCAAGTCACGAAGAAAACAGAAACATCCTGCAAAGAAGGCGGCGTAGGTGGATCGACTTCTCCTGAAGACGATGGCGAACGGAGTCGCCAAAGGCGCAAATATCAAGCGGTGAAGCCGCATTCTTTTGCCAACGCGTTGGGGACAACGCGTTCCATCCATTGCTGCCGCAACAAGCTTGACAGACAAGCTCGGCATCGTTCAGCCTGAACGGCCATGAACGCTCTTAATCGACTTGCGGATCCGGTCTATTGCATCATGCGACTGATAGTTGGACTCATGTTCGCCTGTCACGGTGGTCAAAAGCTTCTAGGCTTTCCAGGCGGTGGGCACGGCGGCGCCCAAGGTTTGATGCTGGTGGGAGGAATCGTCGAACTCGTCGGCGGTCTCATGATTGCGTTTGGTTTTCTAACTCGGTTAGCGGCGTTTGTCTCGGCTGGTGAAATGGCGGTGGCCTACTTTATGGTGCACGCGGCGGGTAAGGCGATCGGTCATGCACCGACCCCTACCGAGCAATTTTTTCCAATTCTAAATAAAGGCGAACTGGCTGTTGTTCTCTGCTGGCTGTTTTTGTTTATGGTTTTTTACGGGTCGGGACGCTGGAGCATCGATACGTTGTTTACGAAGAAATCTGCCGCACCAGCGCCTGCGGTTTCAACTTAACACCCGTAACTTGTCATTCCGAGCGGAGTCGAGCAATCTCCTGGTACTATGAAACCGATTGCTCTCGCTCTGACGATTTTTCTGATTGCACCAGCGATGCATGCACAAGAAGTGATAAAGGATTTTGGAAAAGAACGATTGAACAACTCCCCGCGACACGGGGAGTGGGTTGAGATCAAATCGGGCGAGCGAACAATCAAGGCGTTTATCGTGTATCCAGAACGCAAAGACAAGGCGCCGGCCGTCCTTGTTGTTCATGAAATCTTTGGTGTGACCGACTGGGTTCGCAGCTTATGCGACGAGGTGGCCGAGGCTGGTGTGATAGCCATTGTGCCCGATTTGCTCACCGGTCAAAAATTCGAAGACGTTGATGGTGCGCGTAAAGCGATTTCTGCGTTATCGAAAGAACAGGTGAAAGCCGATCTCGATGCAACCGCAGATTATGCGTTAACGAAAATTCCATCATGCAACGGCACGCTCGCGATCTGCGGATTTTGCTGGGGTGGGGGAGTGGCGTTTGGGTACGCGAATGAGAATCCAAAACTAAAGGCCGTCTACTCGTTCTACGGTAACGCGCCCGACGAAGCGTCAAAGGTCACGAATATTCCCTGTCCCGTTTACGGCTTTTACGGCGAGAACGACGAGCGCGTGAACGCGACGATTCCGAAAGCCGAAGAGCTGATGAAAGCCGCCGGCAAAAAATACGAGCCAGTGATTTACAAAGGTGCGGGTCACGGTTTCATGCGTTTAGGCGAGCCATCCAATCCCGCAGTTCGCGAAGGCGACAAGAAAGCGCGCGATGAAGCGTGGGCACGGTGGAAAACGGTGCTGAAACAGCTGTGACTGGATTAGACTTGAAGTTCAGGTCTAATTCTCGTTAGACCTAAACGCTACGCATTTTGAAAAACTCCATTCTTGCCATGGTCGAGGGTGGCGAAATCGTCATAGCAGCCATCCAGAAGACTTCGCGTTTATCGCCTCGATTTGTTCGCGCCTTGCATCTCTTTCCGATACCGAGCTTCAGATCCCTGCAAATCACTTCCATTTCATGTCGAGCATGGGGAACGCGTCACCGCGTTCGCAATCGCTCGTGCTTCAAGCAGTCGCCGAGACATCTGCGACCAATGCACGCGACAAGGTCTAACCAGTCGCTGGAACCAACTCCGAAATTCGCCGCCGGCGGTGGCCCAGCTCCATCTCGTTAGGGCTTTCATGAAACAATTATGCAGCTTCTTGTTGGTATTGTTCTTTGCTGGCTCTTTAAGGGCCGAAGACTGGAAGCTGATTTGGGTTACGAGTGATTATGCGTGGCATACCCATCAAGCAGAGGGTTCATTAACACGCAGCGGCGCACATTTAAAAGGCACCCTTTTGGGTCTCGATGATAAAGGCGTCAAATATGAGCTGGATATTACTCTAAGCTCTGGAAGTGCATCCGCTCGTTTTAAGGTTTCACCTGAATTGGACGAGGAGTTCGAAAATTTATCAGGGACTTACCGAAAGCTCACTCACGCAGGAAGGCTTGGTTGCATCGAAGAAATCCAGCTTATCAATCAGTACGAATATGTCGGGCTGTTCAGAGAATTTAAGTGCGAGCCCTAACCAATGGACGCGGTGGAAAAAACTGTTAGGGGGATTGCGCTAACCAAGAAGCGATGTTCGATCATGCGATTGAATAGATCGCGTTGACCTGAATCTTGCATATCGTGTCTTCCGGCAAAGCGCCGGCTGCATGAGAATCCTGAAATTTGGTGGATCGTCGCTGGCGACGGCTGACTGCATTCGCCAGACCTGCAAGATCATTTTGCAACGAGCTTCTCGTGAAACAACTGTCGTAGTCGTCTCAGCTTTTCAGGGTGTTACCAATCAATTGCTCGAGTGCGCGCGCTTGGCGGAAAACGACGCTCGATGGAAAAAGACGTGGCGAACAATAGTCGATCGACATCGTACGGTGATTGATCTCCTGATGAAAGGGCGGCGCAGTGGTCATCTTTTCCGGCAGGCAGAGTTGCTTTCCAACGATTTGCACGATGCGCTCCACGGAGTGCAATTACTCGGCCAGGCGCCGCCGCGGGCGCTCGATCTCGCAGCGAGTTTCGGGGAACGACTATCCGCGCTGATTATCGCCGGCTACCTTGGGAGATTCCGTTCCGCGCAGTTTGTCGATGCGCGCGAGATTATTGTTACGGACGCTCAGTTTACGAACGCCAATGTCATGTTTCCACAGACAAATCGCGCGATCCGGAGGTATTTTGCGAAGTTATTTCGGTTGCATCGTCGCGCCCCAATCGCGGTGGTGACAGGGTTTGTTGCGGCTACTCTCGACGGACAAACGACAACGCTGGGCCGAAACGGATCGGATTATTCGGCTGCAATTCTGGGTGGCGCGCTCAAGGCCTC
>QHRI01000097.1 GCA_003221375.1 Verrucomicrobiota bacterium | reverse complement strand
TCTGCGAGAAAAGCGGACCGCGATGAAACACGAAGCGTTGCTTGCCCTGATCGAAGATAGAATTGCCAAGGATATCTGCCGGCAGTAAATCGCTGGTAAATTGGATCCGCTGAAAAGCGAGTGCCAGCGACCGCGCCAACGCCTGCGAGAGTGTTGTCTTTCCAACACCTGGGATGTCTTCGATCAAGAGATGACCGCGGGCGAGCAAACAGGAGACGGCGAGTTTTACCGCCTGATTCTTGCCTACGATAACTTCACAAATCTGCTTCGTGAAAGCATCAACGTGGTCGGTCACCCTGAAATGATCTGCGGGAACGCTGCAATTCGCAAATGCGGCGTCCTAACGGGACTTAGATTGAGATGGAGCAGGGAAGGGATGGGCGTCGCGATAACATTTTGTAACCAGACCGAGCATCAACGCCGCGAGAACAAACACGACGACTCGTTTTTCCGCGGGCGTGAGACGCCATCTTTGGCTCGCTTTAGCCAATTTTGAGCGCCAATACCTCTTCAATTCTTAGATTGTTCTTCCTGTCCGGCGAGCCATTTCCACTCCGTGCAGTCGCTGAGTCATAAAAACGGACCTTTACAAAATCTTATACCCCCCGCGTGGCTATGCCCATGCGTTTATTTATGAGCCATATGAAAACTATTAATTCCCTCGCTTACGGATCTCGCACTGCCCGTCTCACACTATTCGCGGGTGTGTTTCTGCTGCCGTTATCGCTGCTTTTCCCCCAAGGAACGCAGCCTGGTGCGGCAACCGACTACACAAGCGTAGATATCACTAATACCATAACCGCCGGGCCGGTTATCAATGTTAAACAGATCACCAGCTCATCGACAGCCCCAACTGGTGGAGCTGGCAGAGAGTTTCACCCTAACCGTTTCCCGAGACTTCGCCCGCCAATCCAGGAATCTCCTGTGGAGCCCGATCAGATAACAGCCACTCCTCTTGCAGAGCTTCCTGATGCCGCACACGCGTTTTTCCGAGGGTTCACCGGCTTGACGCACCGCGACCAGCGTCTCGCGAACGGCGGTAATCAATTTTCACACGAGCCGCCAGACGAGGGGCTCGCCGTAGGTAACGGCTTTGTTTTGCAAGCAGTTAATTCAGCCCTAAATATTTACGACACCAATGGCGTTGTTCAGATCGGTCGGCCATTGGCCCTCACGGAACTCTTCGGATTGCCGCCCGAAATCAATCGCACCACCGGAGAAATTAACACCTCCGTCGGCGACCCGATTTGTTTGTTCGACCCTGAAACGCAGCGTTGGTTCGTCGTTGCATGGGCGCAGCTCAACACGACGGCTGGTGTACCGCTGCGCAAAAGCCGCCTCTTCCTCGCTGTCAGTCAGACGTCCGATCCGCGGGAAAGTTATTCGGTTTACATTTTTAATACCACCCGTGCAGACGATCCGGATCAACAGGGTCCCCGAGTTCCGGACTTTCCGCATTTCGCTGTCGACCGTTACGGCCTCTACATCAGCACAAATGAGTTCAAGATCGACGCAAATGGCAACCTCGACGGGTTTATTGGCGTTGCGATTACAGCCATTTCAAAGAATGCGTTGATTACAGGCAACGGCGGCAGGCCTCCTCGGCGCGTGCAGCGTTTCGCCTTGCCGTTTACGACCGGCTTTGAATTCACTATTTGGCCCGCTTACATCCCGCCCGGGCAAAGTCCAGTTCTGACCAACCATGGCACGCAGTATTTCGTCAGCTCTGAGTCTGTAAGGTTTAACGAAAACCAGGCTGCGGTATGGGCCCTCGTTAATACAAGCTCGCTAGACACTCCGAATCCCAATCTGCGGTTGAAGCAAGTAATAGTACAGACGCGCCAATACCATTTCCCCCGTCTGACTGTCACTCAACCCGATGGCTTCCATCCTCTCGGCGCGTCGATGAATTTGCCAGTTCCCTCATTGGACCCGGGCGACTTCCGCATTCTCTCCGCTGAGTTCGTAGGAGGTCATCTGTGGGCGACCCTTAATTCTCAAATGAACGATGGCAGTGGCAATCCAATTGAGACAGCCGTCTATTTTGCTTTTACCCCGCAGATCACAAATGGAACATTGACCGCTTCGGTGTTTACCCAGGGAGCTGTTGGAAATCCAGGAGTGCACCTGCTGAATCCGGCCATTGCGCTGAATACCGATGAGAACGGCGCTATGGTATTTACGTTAGTCGGACCGGACAACTACCCAAGCTCTGCATTTGTTTCAATCAGAAGCACTACGGTGAGTCCAATTCATATTAGCCGGGAGGGTAACGAGCCTGAAGACGGCTTCACTGGCTATCCTCCATTTAGCAATGGAGTCGCCCGATGGGGCGATTACTCTGCTGCAACGATCGACAATTCCGATAATACCATCTGGATAGGGACCGAGTACATCCCGGATATTGCCCGAACACAGTTCGCGAATTGGGCTACTTACCTCACGCGTTGGTCACCGTAACCGATCGGCATTCTAAGAAAAAATCACCTTTACTGTAGCTAGGCAGATTCTGTTCCTATTCCGCTTGCCACGTCAAGATGAAAACCTGATGTGTAGTATTCGCAGCGCAGCAACACGCATTTGAACCTCCAACTGTTGTCGCTCTTAGCGATTGCTTGAGACTAACTGCGGAGCGAATTTGCACGCTTCAAGCTGGCGGCTCACCTTCTGTAATCCCGCAGTTAGCGCTTCAATTTGCTCTCGCTGCTGTGCCGCCGTCGCCTGCAGATCTTTCTTTAGCTGCTCAATCGTTACTTCTTGTTCCTTTAGCTCACGAGCTTGCTGCTCGACCTTCTGATGCTCTTTGAGGAATTCATTGAGCAACATCGCGTTCATCGCTTCGTAACGCACAGTATTGACTTTTCCTTCGCCGTCGCGAGCAACCAAGTTTGGCGCGATCTTTACGACTTCTTCGGCAACCAATCCGAACTGCGGGGTTCCGTAAGGATCAAGCTCTTTCTTATAGCGGAACGTGACGGGTTTAAGCTGAAGCAAGACGTCGCTTGCGTCTCCCATGGGTTTAATTGCGTCCTTAAAACGTGCCGACGAGGTCATAGTGCCGAGCCGGCCGTTTGAGTCGATCACGACCTGGCTTCCGTTGACTGGCATCCCGGCGATTCCAGCGATGAAGGTAATAGTGTGGGTTCCTTTTGTTCCAATTCGAATCGTATTGGACTCAACCCCGACAGCTCGATTGCCTATGTCGATATTGTTGTCCCCCACAACAAGATCGCTGCCCGCTTCGAAACCTAGCGCTATGTTACTACTGCCGATCGAATTGAAGAGCGCGTTCACTCCTTCCGCCGTATTGTTGCTGCCGGTCTGGTTGCTCACAAGCGCGGCTACACCAGTCGCAGTATTTTGTGAACCGTTAGTAAGGCTAAACAGGGAAAAGTTGCCCGTGGCAGTATTGAAAAAGCCAGTCATGCTATTATTCAAGGCCTGAAGTCCGGTAGCCACGTTGTCGAATCCGGTGGTGTTGCTAAACAACGCACCGACTCCGTCAGCGGTATTCTCATAGCCCGTCGTGTTGCTGAACATTGCCCAAAAACCTGTGGCCACATTGAAGTAGCCGCGAGTGTTACTGGTGAGCGCCTGCTTACCTGTGGCGGTATTATCGTGACCGGTTCTGTTCGCGAAAAGCGCACCTGCTCCTATAGCCGTGTTGTCGTAGCCATGTGTATTATGAAATAGCGCCTGAGTGCCGCTTGCGGTATTGTTATTGCCGCTCAGATTGCTGAAGAGCGCGAAGTTACCGCTCGCAGTGTTAAAGAATCCGTTGATATTACTTTGCAGGGCTGAGGCGCCGTTAGCCGTATTATCGTAACCAGTCGTGTTGCTGAAGAGCGCGCCGGCACCAATTGCGGTATTGTCTACACCGCTGGTGTCGTGAAGGAGCGCCTGGAACCCGATTGCGGTGTCTCTCGAGCCAGTGCTGAGATTAAGCAGAGCATCTTCACCTTCTGCAGTGTTTTGTCCAGGGTAACCTCCGTCCGGTGCAGGCGTGACCGCCAAAATCGTAAGTACCGGAGTGAAGCAGATTAGTCCAATCGCAGCGATAGTTCCAAAGAAATGCGTTGTGTGCATCGGGAGCTCCTTTTCTCCCGCTGGTTAATGTTTGCTGCAAAGCTGGATCGCGTCCCGCGTCAGCGGGAGCAACCGTCAGGACCAAATCCAACTTTGTTCCTGAACGCAATTGTCCTTAGATTAGCGGGACAGCGTCAAGCCAAATCTCTTCCGAGATACCTGACAATGCTCTAGCCAGTGCAGCTTAGTCGTTACTTAATGAGGGGAGTTCGGCAGCACCAGTTACATGGAAGTTGCCGATTCGTGTTCGCCAATTGAAAGAGCTTGTCGCATCATAATACTCATTCGTATACCAGAAAGTCGTGTCGTCTACCGGATCAATACTCAACCCACTATAGTCTCCCCACCGATTGTTTGTGCGTCGCTGGCTGCCGGTACCATTGAATAGATGACGTTCCCCTTGCGCCAAAGTGTTTAATGGATCAGTCGCTTTGCGCCCAGCGTATCGTATTTGCGGAAAAATATTGGGACTCGACGCGCTAAATCCGACGGCGAGATTGCCATCTTTGTCCATCCCGGCGCTTGCCATCCAGCGCCATATCAAATCCGGCTGATACGTGCTCTCCTGAAAAACGCGTGCTACACCCGAAGTAACATGGCGCAACTCGAACCAACGGATGCCAGCGACTCCGCCGGCTTTCACCGTGTAGTTGGAGACGAGCGACTCATGAGAGCCAAAGTTTCGGTAGGCGAGCCGAAACATCAGACGATCGCCGATCGCATCTAATTTGCTTGAAGCGCGCGCATCCTTCTGCGGCACGCAAGCACGAGTTGCGGGGCATATTTGCGTGAAGG
>QHRI01000454.1 GCA_003221375.1 Verrucomicrobiota bacterium | reverse complement strand
CTCCTCTGGAGCGATCGGTTGCAGCGATTGCAGTATGCCGATGTCGCAACCAAGGCAGCGACGGTGGTCGATCAGGACAAGTACGGCGAGATCGAAGGTTATAGCTGGTCGCCAGACAGTCAGTGGATCACCTGGGCGCGCCCGGAGGAAAATGGAATGTCGCGCGTCTACGTTTATTCGCTTGCGAACAAACAACAGACCGCAGTCACTGACAATTGGTACGGCTCTGGCGAAGCAGTCTTCAGCGACGACGGAAAGTATTTGTTACTTGCTTCGGCGCGCGATTTCAAGCCGACCTTTGGCGAGGAAGAATTTACAAATGTCTATCGCGACATGCAGCGGGTTTATCTGGTCACACTTGCCAAAGAAACCGCGAACCCCCTCGCACCCAAGAGCGATGAGGTCGGCAAGGCTGAAGAAAAACGACAAAAGCAAAAGGCGAAGGAGGCTGAAGAGAAAAAGCCGGAAGAAAAAGCCGCTGGGAAGAAGGCGGAAGAAGAACCAAAGAAGCCAGTCATTGTAAAAGTGGATACCGATGGAATCCAGAACCGGATCCTTGGCTTGGAAATTACACCGGGAAATTATCGCAACATCCGAATGCTGGATGACGGGCGGATCTTTTATCTACGCCGCACGGCGGCTGATGACGTCGGCGAAGATGACGAAGAAGGATTCCCCGAAAGAGACAGGAAATCGCACCTATGCGTTTACAACGTCGACGATCGCAAGGAGACCGTCCTGGGCGACGTGAACAATTATCAAATCACGTTCGACGGCAAAAAGATGCTGGTGAAAGTGAAAAAAGATTACGCCATCATCGATGTGCCAAAGGATAAGCTGGAAACCAAAGATCACGAGCACAAGATCCAAGGTCTCGACACGCAGTTGGATCGACATGCCGAATGGAACCAAATCTACTTCGAATGCTGGCGGCAAATGCGCGACTTCTTCTTTTCGCCCACGATGAACGGCGTCGATTGGAAAGCGATGCGAGATAAATACGCTGCCTTGCTCCCGTTCGTGAATCATCGAAATGATCTTACGTACTTGTTAGGCGAGCTCATTGCTGAGTTGAACAACGGCCACACGTACGTGGCCGGCGGTGAGCGCCCAGATACACCGCGTATCAAGCTCGGCCTGCTTGGCGCGGAACTCTCGCGCGACCCGGCTCGCGATCAACAACACTCCCGTCTCCACGTTGCCCAATCTTTACGACGCACTCATCGGCACCGTTGACAAGCAAGTGATCCTGCGCGTGAATTCCAAACCCACTGACGCCGGCGCACGAGACGTGACTGTTGAACCCACTGACAACGAAGCGCCGCTCTACTATCTCGATTGGGTTCAAAAGAACATCGATTACGTCAACAAGAAAACCGGCGGCGAAGTCGGTTACCTGCACATTCCCGACATGGGCCAGCCGGGGCTAAACGAATTCACCAAGCTTTACTTCCCGCAAATCCGCAAACACGCGCTCATTGTTGATGTTCGCGGCAACGGCGGTGGATTTGTCTCGCCCTTAGTGATCGAGCGCTTACGGCGCGCACTGGTGATGGTCGGGATGGCGCGCAACAGCATGCCTCAGACCGACCCGCCGCAAACGTTCATGGGGCCGATGGTCACGTTAACCAACGAATTCTCGGCGTCCGACGGCGACATATTTCCGTACCGGTTCAAGACGCTTGGGCTCGGCAAGCTGATCGGCAAGCGCACGTGGGGCGGCGTTATTGGTATTCGCGAGTCGTTGCCACTTGTCGATGGCGGCCAATTCTTCAAACCGGAATTCGCGCCGTACTCAAAGGATGGGAAGCAATGGATTGTCGAGGGCCGCGGCGTCGATCCCGACATCATCGTCGACAACGATCCCGGGAAAGAGTTCAAAGGCGAAGATCAGCAACTCGATCGGGCAATCCAAGAGATCCAGGAAGAATTAAAGACGAAGCGCTACGAGCTCCCGTCACCCCCGCCCTGGCCTGATCGAAATCCTGCCAGCTGAGCCTAGAGTTTTTAACGGGCAGCACTACTCTAGCTCGTTGCGGAGCACACGCGCCACTGCGCGCAGAAGCGAAATCCTAAGAGAGAGGATCCTTCATGCCCGGTAGGAAATCTACAAGGCAAGAGAGGAGCTTTACGCTTATGAGTGCTGTCATTATTTCAAGCGCTCGCCCCGGCGGCTTAAAGCGACGAAATTAGCCAGATGGAACGAGTTTTTCCAGACCGAATCGAAGCGGGGCGGCTACTCGCGGAGAAGCTCGAGAAATATGCGAATCGCGATGACGTGATTGTGCTCGGCTTGCCTCGCGGCGGAGTGCCTGTTGCCAACGAGGTTGCAAAACGCCTTCATGCGCCACTCGACGTTTTTATCGTCCGGAAGCTTGGTGTCCCTGGTTTCGAGGAGCTGGCTGCCGGCGCAATCGCTTCGGGCGGCGTACGTGTTTTGAATGAAGATGTCATGCGTGCAATCCCGCACGCAGATCAGGCAATCGAGGCTGTCACCGCGCGAGAAACGACAGAGCTGCAGAGGCGCGAACAAATTTATCGTGAAGGACGCCCGGCTCCGGAGTTGCGAGATCGGA
>QHRI01000219.1 GCA_003221375.1 Verrucomicrobiota bacterium | reverse complement strand
ACCACAAGAAGAATCCTCGGCAAAGAAAGGCAGCATGCCTGCCAAATGACGAATTATTGGCAGTGAACTACTTTGGGCGAATGGGTTAACTCCTGCTTTGTTCCGGCAACGCGAAGATGGATCACATGCGAGCGGTGGTCTTTGAGTTGCGGCGGCGTCGGAATTCGAAAGCCATGCCGGCCATTTCCATAACCGGCATCCACAAGATCCTGCCGAAATTGATTGGCGGAAACCTTTATCAGGTACCTGTCGCCATCCCAAACTTCGACATCCACTGTGACATTCGGCTGATTTTTGTCCCAAACCCAACCACGAATCTCTTGGCAATAGGCCTGCTCAACGGTGCCGACATGGTGCGGGAGCGGAGCGGCACCAATGCGCCCCGAAAAAATCAGCAAGCCGAAGCAAACGAACTGGAACGTGACGAAGATAGCCAGCGTCCGCGAAACCAGACCCTCACGCCAATAGCGGTGCATCTTACTCCAACGAGAAAAAATGTGGAACGCGGAGAGCAACACTGCCTGGTAAAATCCGTAAACAATGTAGTGAAGCTCAGGTCCGTGCCAGAGGCCCATTAGTCCGAAAGCGAGAAAATAGCCTACGATTGGGGCGACCTCCTTATGAGCAAACCATTTGCCGCGCATCGCCGCGTAGAGAAAGCGCATGTAAACATGGTCGCGAAACCAAAAGGAGAGAGTGATGTGCCAGCGATTCCAGAAATCGCGGATATTCCGGGCGAGAAACGGCCGATTAAAGTTTTCCGGTGTATGGACGCCGAAAAGATAACTCACAGCAATGGCAAACGCGCTGTAGCCCGCAAAATCAAAGAACAAATAGAAGCTGTAGGCGTACATGTAGCTCACCAAAGCAGCGAAACTCCCGCTGCTGGCGGCTGGCTCCAGCCAGTATTGTTTAATCAGTGCGGCGATGATGAATTTGTAAAAGAACCCTCGAAAAATGCGGTGCACCGCGCCATCGAGATCGACAAGAAATTCATTACGCGTTCGCGTCTTTCTCCATTCACCTGCGAAGCGTTGGAAGCGATCAATTGGTCCCGCTGAAATGGTTGGGAAGAAAAAAAGGAACATCGAAAAATCGAGCGTCCCAGGCAGGGCGATGACTTTATCGCGCAAGCAAAATACGACGTCTAACGCGCGAAACGTGATGTACGAAATTCCGAGAAAACCAAACTCGCTTCTCGGTGACATCACCGGAAAGAATTTGGACGCGGCAAGCGGAAGGAGACCCACCGCGACTGCAACATAGAACGGCCAGCCCGCGCGTGCCCCGCTTCTTGCGAATACGAACACTGTTGTCCACTGCCAGATGGCGAATCCAATGACGATCCAGATCTCACGCACTGGAAGATGCGGACGGATGTTTAAGAATCCGTGATACTGCACGAGGAGCATTCCAGCAGTCGCGAGCGTCGCCCAGCGCCAGCCGGCTTTGCCAATCAGACCGAGAATGAGTGTTGGAACTACCGCGTAAAGCAGCAGGCCAAAATAGGTGAAATCGGCGTAAGGAATCACAGCGACTGGGCCAGCCGGACTCGATCGACTTTGCCGTTCGCCGTCATCGGAAAGGCATCGCGAAACACGAATTTGCGCGGCAACATGTACACTGGCAGCCGCTCGGCCAGTTGCTGTCGCAGCGACTGTGTTAGTTCGAAATCCGATGCCTCGGTTTGGCTGCTAAGCACCACGAAAGCGGCGAGCGATTGGGCTGCGCCGTTCTTAATCACTGGTGTTACCACGGCGTCTCTTACAGACGGTAACGCGAGAAGATTTGCTTCGATATCGCCAGGTTCGATGCGGTAGCCGCTGACCTTGAGCTGCGAATCCATGCGACCTTCAAAAAAAAGTAAGTCATCACGAAACCGACCCTGGTCGCCGGTTCGATAAGCGCGACGGCCGCGATGCTCAAAAAAGACGGTTGCCGTGAGATCAGGCCGTCCAAGGTAACCTGGGCTCACATTTGGTCCGGCAATGACAATTTCGCCTCGCTCGTTTGCTGGCAGGATTTCGCCAGTTCCATTCACGACGAAAATATCGGTCCCAGGCATCGCGCATCCCACTGGCAGCGCCGAATACTTCTCCAAAATTGAATGATCTATCCGAACGGAAGTGGCGGCTACCGTCGCCTCGGTCGGGCCATACATGTTCCACACTTCGGTCTGCGGAAAGCGCTCAAGAAGGCGGGCTGCCGTTTGCGCAGCTAGGGTTTCACCGCAAAAAAGAAAACGGCGAATGCGTGGAAGCATTGTTTCTGTAAATTTTTCTTCGACCAGGCACATCTGTGCAAACGATGGTGTCGAAACCCAGGCGGTTGCGGCGGATTTTCCAAGCGCCCGATAAAGCATTTTGGGATTTTCCACCAGATCGCGGCCGATGCTGAAAAGAGTGCCGCCCGTCATAAGGCTGCAGTACAAATCCATCACCGACAGATCGAATGAGAACGGCGCTGTGTTCAGGAAGATCTCGCCGAGAGGAATGAACTTCTGTTCCTCAAGCATCCAGGCAACAAAGTGCTCCAGGCATCCGAGCGTAATGACAACGCCTTTCGGCTCACCGGTGCTGCCACTGGTAAACAAGATATAAAACGGGTCATCGCGTTTTGCCGGGATGCCAGGAACAGCTGCGGCGGAACTGGAGAGTTTTGCGACACCTTCCGGCGTCAGAAGTAACGCAGGTCGCGAGATCGCCAGAATTTTGTCGATGCGTTGTTCTGGCAATACCGTGTCGAGGGGAACATAAGGTCTGCCGGATTTTACCGCTCCCAAGAATGCGATCAGCATCTCAGGCTCCCGATGCCCGAGCACTGCGATTGGAGCGCGATCGGCTCCGAAGCGATCAGTCAGATAGCCGGCGAGGGCGTCCGAACGACGGCGGAGCTCGTCGTAGGTTAGCCTGCGATCTCCGCTGATGTGTGCGATCGCTTTCGGAGCCTTCAGGGCCCAGTGATCGATTTGTTCGATGAGATTCACTCAAAAACCCTGATAAACGAATGGCGGCGTGGAAAAGTCGCCACGGCCATACATGGCGATCAAGCCCGCAATCACAGCGAGGTAATACAGAACCAGCAGCGCTCGCCACAGCGCCGGATGTCCCCTGATCCAATTCACACGGTCACCTGCGCCCGGCTCTCAAGGTCAGCGATGATCTTACGCGGCGTTCCCCAATTTTCGCGCTCGAACTCCGACGGGGAAATTTTGAGACCGAGTTCCTCCTCGATCCTGACCATCAACTCCACCGTTTTGATCGAGTCCAATACCTGGGATTCGTACAGAGGCAGTTCGAGGTTCCTCCGGACTTCATCGGTCTCAGCGACCGACTCCAGAAGTCGTAACACTTTCTCTGGGAAGCCGGTATTCATAACTGATGAATCACGCCGATTGGGAACTCGAGCGAAACCAACGCGGTGATGCTGTTCGCTATGACATTTGAAAATAAATATGGTGTGGGAGTTCGGGTGCAAGCCATGATGACTGCAGATTATGCCCGCAAGTAAGGTCACGCATGTGAGCCGAAGTAGCGAGATCGTGTAGGGTGTTATCCTACATGAAGCCTAGGCATGCTGCTATATGAGGCATCGCTTTGATCAACTCCGCGGGGCGCGTCCCTGAAAGAAATCATCAAGCGCACGATCGTAATAGATCCAGCCTTTGGCAGTGAGATGACTTTTGTGAAGATAAAGAAAAGCCGGGTCCTCATCATGCGCCTTAAATTCAACTAGCGGGAAATGGTATCGCTGGGACAGCGAGCGAAGTTTTGCATAATAGTTTTTGCGAACTGAACGCGATATCCCCTGCTCGTCGTAAAAGCCGCCAGCGATTGGCATACTAAGCAGCAATGGCCGAGCGTGAACTCGTGCCAGAGTACGCAGGAGCAATTCGAGATCGACCCAGCCAGCTGCTGCATTCATGTCGTTTTGAAACGCGACGTCGCGACTAAGCGCTTTTTCTTCGTTCAAAGTGGAAGTTTTTGTAAACTTGTTTGCATCGGCGCTCCTAGCTTCGCTTACGCCTGCGATAAGCTTTGACCAATCGAGTGTCTCAGCATGATGCGCCGGCGCAGGCCCGATCTTATGCTGAATGTACCGAAACGCCGCAAGATGATCCTGCAATCCCAGAATGGCAGTCTGCACTTTTCCGAGCGGCCAGAGCATCCAGAAAACGGCGCGGTTGAGCCAACTTCCCGAAGCCAGTTGCTTTACCGCGAATTCAAGGAATGGATGATCTTCCAGCGTGCTGGGACACTTTAGCATGCGTGAAGCAACATCCCGCTTCAGCTCGAAATCGAGCTCAGTCCCGAATACCATTTCGCTCGCTGCCATCAGCGAAAAATTTCCTCTGTAGCCTTCCATCCACCCGGGACCGGGCTTTACAAACCAGCCCGGCGAAAGCGAGATAGCAACCTTTTTGCCGTGCAAGTCTGAACCGAGCGCGCCAATTTTTTGCAGCATGGTCAGTGAGTTTGCGCCTCCAGCACCAACCGGCGAAACCTGGAAACCTGTTGGAGCAGTGCGAAAGAAAATGTGCGCCCTCTCCGGTACCAAAACGGCCGTCAATTCCGAGCTACCGTAAAGCGGTAATACGTAGGGAGCACGCGCAGCCGCGCGTTGAAACGCCAGGCCCTGATTTTTAAGCGGGAACAACTCGGGAGCGCTCGTGCGAATGGTCGTGTGTTCGAGATGAAGCGCTGCCATTTCTGCGCAAAACAAGACGGCCGCCACCAATCCGAAAGTGATCAGTCCCGCAAACAAATGCGGAGTGCCTTGCCGGGCCTCGAGACTTACCATGATACCGCGAAGCTATTCCCATGACCTGGCGCTGCAATCGAATTCCATCTAAGAGTCCCCCTACCACCCGATCGCGAAAAATCGTTCGGCGTATACCCCCGCAGGCTAACCATGATGGGCCCACCTCCCATGTCGTTTTATTTGGATTTGCAGCCTCGAGGATCGATACTCAAATGTCGTTTATATCCTTAACACAATGTCCTTCTCTTCACTCTGGCAGCGTTTTCAGCGGTACTTCTTGTATTACCGGGACCTCGATTTCTCTTTCGACATCAGCCGGATGAAATTCCCGGATGATTTCTTTGAGAAGATGGGGCCGCAGATCGATAAAGCGTTCACAGCAATGCGAGCGCTGGAGGCCGGGGCAATCGCGAATCCTACCGAAAAGCGAATGGTCGGACATTACTGGCTGCGGAATCCAGCCCTGGCGCCCACTCCGGAAATTCG
>QHRI01000218.1 GCA_003221375.1 Verrucomicrobiota bacterium | reverse complement strand
CGTCGCGGGGAGAGCGCGGGCAGCAGCAGGACCTCGCCGCCGCACTTTGCCCTGAGAATCAGCTTCCGGTTCGACGTCGGGCGAGGCGTCTGAACTTGCCATTTGAGCGGTGGTAGCCTGCGATTGGTCCGCAGTTTCTTCGTCCTCGCCTCCGAGATTGCCTCCCTTTTCGTTATAAGCGACCGATTTGATTAATTGCAGCGGATTGGCGTGATGTGCGGGTGTGAGCCAGGTCACCTGCATGTCGAATTTGCCTTCGTCCAGCGCGAGTGAGCGCTCCAATATTCTGTCGGCGATCGGACCCGCGACCTCGCCGCCGTGTCCAGAGGCGCCCTGCACCATCACCGCGACGACGTACTTGGGATGGTCGAATGGCGCGAAACAGGCAAACCACGCAACGTTCTCCTCGTGACCACGGTCGGTGGCCTGCGCGGTCCCGGTCTTCCCCGCCACAACCCATTCTTTCAAACGTGCTCTGCCACCGGTTCCTCCATCTTCGTTAACAACTTTCCAAAGGCCTTTGCGTACTAGCTCGATCCTATCAGGCGGGATTTCCTGCCGTAGATCTGATCGCACGCGCGGAGGTGGCGCCGCTGGATTGCCTTGCTCATCCAGCAGTGGGGAGCCGTCTTGCTTCAAGACTTTATCAACCAAGCGTGGGTAATAGCATATTCCGCCGTTCGCGATCGTCGCGTAGGCCATCGCCAATTGGAGAGGTGAAACAAGTGTGTAGCCCTGGCCGATCGAAACATTGGCCGTTTGCGCCTGCGACCATCTCTCTTGCGGATGGTGGATCTGCATCCACTCCGGTCCCGGCATATTACCGGTTTGTTCGCCTGACAGTTGCAAGCCCGATTCCTCGCCCATTCCCAACATCTTGCCAATGTGATCAATCGACTGAATGCCAGCTGCGTTTCCGTATTGATAGAAGAAGGAGTCGCACGACACTTTGAGCGCGTCGGCAAGCCCGATGTTTCCGTGCGTGTAATGCTTTTCGGCTACCCAACATCGGAAAAAATGATCGCCGTAACTGACGCCGCCACCACAGTTGTAATGCGCGTTTGCGAGATTTTTCGTGCCACGCAATCCGGCCAGCGCCGTGATGAGTTTGAATGTCGAGCCTGGCGGCAAACAACTAATTGCGCGGTTAACTAACGGATCGCCTTCGTCCTTCTGCAGCGCTTTCCAATCGTTTGCCTTGATGCTCGGGATGAAAGTATTTGGATCGAAGGATGGGACAGAAGCCATCGCCAGGACGTTGCCATTGTTTGGATCGATGACCACGGCACCGGCCCGACTCACCGCGCGCAGCGCTTCTTCTGCGATCGCCTGAATGCGCGCGTCGAGGGTCAAATAAACATTGGCGCCTTGCTCAGGGGGATCTTCGCGCAGGACGCCGTCAATGGTCCCCTTTGCGTTGCGCCGTAAATAACGAACACCAGGTTTCCCGCGCAGATACTCGTCCATGACTTTTTCAACGTTCGATTTTCCTTCCACGTCTCCCTGGTAAAACGTGAATTTCTTCGCATCCTCTTTGTCAATGTCGTCTGGCAAGCCGACATAACCCAGAAGATGCGCTCCGAGCGCGCCGTAAACGTACGAGCGCACCGGTTTGATCGCGAGTTCCACTCCAGGCAATCCGACATCGTGCTCGGAAAATTTCGCCAAGGTTGGAAAATCGATGTCTTTGACGTAGGAAAACGGAACTTCGGTATCGTTGCGATAGTGTTTCTGCAACTTCCCGGCGTTGTAATCGCGCGCAAGATCGAGGTCGTTGAGGCGCGGGACGATGCCGTTATTGACAATCCTGATAATGTCCGGTTCCCTCAGATCTTTCGGCATTCCATTGATGGTTGCTCGATACTCGGTCACAGGCGGCTGACCAAAGCGTTCGCGATAGCCTTTGACCATTTCCGGCAGATAAAAATCGACCTCATAACTGGCGCGATTTTGGACAAGTGTCACTCCGTTTCGATCCCTGATCTCACCGCGCACCGAAGGAATCCGCACCGTCGCCTGCGAACTACCACGGAGCTGAGACGTCCATTCCTGGCCATGCGCCACCTGAATCCACCAAAGCTTGAGGCCGAGAGCGCCCAAACCCATCAGCATCAAAAGGCCGACCAATTGAATCCGGACACGCGAAGTAATACGGCGCCTGCTCATTCCAGCCGTCCCCTTTCAGGTTGATAGGAATAGGCGGTCATCCGTCCCATCCATTGTAAGAACCAAAACAGGATCGGAGCCATCGCCATGGCAACGAGACCGGGCCCGCCGATCTGCCACCAAATTTCGCGGGTGAAAACGATAGAGCCGCGACGAAACGTAATCATCAAATATTGCGCCAGAACTATTAACGAAGTGAAGACACCACTCAGAATGCAGTGCACTTCCCACCGTCCGCGGGCAAACAGCGGTCTCAGGCCATGCATTACTCCTGCCAACACACCGTAAATGAGTATCGATGATCCAGTTGAAATTTCAACTTTCCCGCCGATCACCTGAACCGTAAGGGCATCCAGCAAAATCCCCGCGTAGAGGGCGAGCGCCAGCATGAGAGGAAACGGCAGTGCCATTGCGCCATAAAAGACAATCACGGGCACGACGTACACATGTGCGTCGTAGAGCCAAGGCAGGACTGGAATAAAAAACTCCGCAATCTGCGCTAGCAGCACAAGTAAGAGTAAAACAAAAAAGAAAATCATTTTCGACCGGTCACTACGAACACGTCCTCCAGATGCGATAAGTCGACAGCGGGCGTGAGCTGCGCTTGGCCATCCAGTTCTCGCAGGCGGAAAGTTTTTACACTGCCAATCAGCAAACCCGATGGGAACACGCCGCCGACTCCCGAAGTATAAACTTTTTGGCCAGGCTTCAGATCAGCCTGTTTTGACAAAAAATTCAGGTTCAACACAGGGGTAAGCCCTGCTGTCACGCGCTCGCCAGATACGATTCCCTGTTCCCGGCTTCCTTCCACCTTTGCGGCGATTCGGCAGTTTTCATCGGAAATCAGCAATACAACCGAGACGCTGTCGCTCGCGGTCGTTATTTTTCCGATTAATCCCTCATCGGTCGCGACAGGCATGTCGATTTCAATGCCATCTCGCTTGCCGCGGTTAATGGTAACTGTTCGCCACCAGGTCGACGAATCGCGCGCGACAATTTCTGCAGCGATTAACTTAAAGACCGAGCGCTCGCGATAATTGAGCGCGTGACGCAAGCGATTCACCTCGTTCTCGGCGTCGCGCAGACCCTGGTTAGTCGCTCGCAGTTCCCGATTTTCCACCTGTAAATTAGCGTTTTCATGCTCTAATTGATCGAGCGACTTCAAGCCTGTACGCACCGATGTAAGCTGTTTTTTTAATCCGGAGCCGCCGGTGAAAAATGGTGCCAGCAACTGATAGACGCCAGTCTTGAACTTCTGTGTGGCGGCCGGGCCGAAGCTGAGAAAGTACCCCAGAATTGCGCCGAAAATCAGCAGCGCGATGATGTTCGTGCGGCTCATGCTTGTGGCATGGGCTTCCAGCCCATCTTCAAACATCGGCTGAAAGCCGATGCCACTGGTTTACCGCCACTGGCGGTCTGCCGAAGCCACTTGACGCAAGAATTTAAGTTCATTGAGGCATTTGCCGGTCCCTTCCGCCACTGCGCTGAGCGGATCTTCAGCAACATGGACAGGCAAACCTGTTTCCTCGCTCAAAAGCTTGTCAAAGCCCCGCAGCAACGCGCCGCCGCCTGCTAGTACCAGGCCGCGATCGACAAGGTCCGCTGAAAGCTCGGGCGGACATCGCTCAAGAGTGATCCGCACGGAATCGACAATAGTCGAGATTGGTTCGAGCAACGCTTCGCGGACTTCCTGGGAGGTGATCATGAGCGTCTTGGGCAGACCGGCGACCAGATCACGTCCCTTAACTTCTACACTCGTTTCCTTTTCGCTCGGATATGCCGAACCAATTTTGATTTTTATTTCCTCGGCGGTGCGTTCGCCGACCATCAGATTGTAGGCGCGTTTCATATACTGCACGATCGCTTCATCCAGTTCATCGCCGGCGACGCGCACGCTGCGGCTAAATACAATTCCCGATAGCGAAATAAGCGCGACCTCCGTCGTGCCTCCTCCGATATCGATGATCATGTTGCCGGCCGGATCTTGCACAGGGAGTCCCACCCCAATCGCAGCGGCCATTGGTTCCTCAATCAAATAAACTTCACGCGCTCCGGCATGGGTCGCCGACTCACGCACCGCGCGCTTTTCCACTTCTGTGATTCCAGATGGTACTGCGATAACAACACGTGGTCTCGCTTTTACCCGCCGATTGTGGACCTTGGTGATGAAGTGCCGCAGCATCGCTTCCGTCACTTCGAAATCCGCTATTACGCCATCTTTGAGCGGACGCACCGCGACAATGTTCGCGGGTGTCCGGCCTAGCATGCGCTTGGCTTCGTCGCCCACGGCGAGCACTCTGTTGGTGCCTGCCTGTACAGCAACCACAGATGGCTCGCGCAATACGATTCCCTGATCCTTTACGTAAACAAGAGTGTTTGCCGTGCCAAGATCGATCCCGATGTCGCTGGATAACCAGCCGAAAAGTCCATTGAACATGAATTATTTATTAGCAGAAACTTTCCAGCCCGAGAAGAAGCGCGTTCATCCGCCTGAGGCGGCCATCTTCACAGGAACCCTCCCCCGAGCGCGATTCGGCCGGCTGAAACGCGGTAACATGAAACGGAGCGGCACGCCGTCAAGCAGCATTTCTGTTGGATAATGAAGTAGTGGAGTGCCGGCAGGAAGGCTTGCCATTACGCTATTACTCCTTTACTCCATCACTCCATGGGAAAAATCATCGTCGCACCATCCATTCTGGCTGCCGATTTCTCGAGACTCGGTGACGAAATCCATCGAGTGGAGGCCGCGGGCGCCGACTGGCTTCACTGTGACATCATGGATGGACATTTCGTCGATAACATTTCCTTCGGTCCGGAGATAGTCGGACGGGTGCGCGGCCTAACAAGTCTCCCGCTTGATGTACATCTTATGATCGAGCATGCCGATCATTACGTTCCGCGATTTATCAAAGCCGGCGCAAACTCG
>QHRI01000217.1 GCA_003221375.1 Verrucomicrobiota bacterium | reverse complement strand
AATGGCCGTACCGGCGGTGAGAACGAGCGCCGCTGTAGCCAGGACCGTTCTGTCCGACGTAGCCTCGGCGAGGGCGGATGATCCCATTCGCAGGTGCAAAGCTTCTGCGGCGCAGATCGCGAGAACCAAATGAAACAATGGCAGCCAGCGAAAACTCCACCGAAAAAGCCCGGCAGTCGGAAGCATGGAGAGCAAGAGCACGAATAAGAGAAAGAATAACTCCCATTTGATTTGCCTAACGAGCGTCCGCGCGCGCCAGACCAATCCAGCGATTAGCGCAGCCGGAGCAACAAGCCCGCAAGCCAGTTCCATTGCCGTGTGTGGCAAATAGCGGTTGGAAAAATCGGACCAATTAACGGTCCAGCATGGCAAGATCAGGCCGGGCAAAGCTGCTGGTGGGACAAGCCATTGCCAGTGCGCTCTCACTGGTTGTAGTTCGCGGGCTGAACCCTGGACCAAATCAAGAATTGCGAGCCACGCGGGGGCCGATAACCCGAAGCCGAGTGCCACACCAACGACCATTGGCACAACCGACCAAATGCTTCGAGTTTCGACCAACGATTTGATTGCCAGCCATGCAATCAAGAGGAATAACATCAGGACGGTGTAGGGAAATCCGCCGGTCACAACGAGGTAAACAAACGGCGCCGGCCAGAGAAATCTCAATTTGCTTCGGTTTGGATCGATCGCGCGAGCCGCGCCCCACCACGCCCACGGCAGCCATGTAAACGCACCAAGTGCTCCGAACCAATCCGTCGCGCCCCAGCAGATGATCCAACCGTTCAAAGAAGCGATTAACGCCACGAAAATCGATAAGGGAACTGAAAATTCGCGATCGCGCGCCAGCAAGAATGCGCCCACTGCCAGAGCGAAAAGATGCGAAATGGACACGGCGGCTGCTTGCTGAGGAAATGTGAACGGAAATTTCCAGACGGCGATAATGACTGCATTTACAAAAACCGAGAACACTCCGTACTGAAATTCCCCGGCGAGATTGCCGCAGACCCACGAGTACGGGCTTAAGATTGGCCAATGGCCTTCTGACCAACTGCGCGCCATGTCGGCGAACACAGGCAGGACAGACAACTCATAGTCGTCGTTCCAAAAAACGAGCGGATTGTGCCAGAGAAGAAGAAGACAAAAGACGACGACGATTAATCCTGCGCTCGTTGCGCCAAGAATTTCAGAGCGCGTGGAGCGCGGAGTGAACATCCTTAGAGAAGAAAACGCTCAACGCTCAACGCCGAACGCCGAATGTCGAACTCAGAAGCGGCGCGCATCATTTGGCGTTTCTCTCGGCGGTCCGAACGCTGGCAGGGAAGATTCTAATGAGTTCATCGACTTCGCTAAGGCAAGCGGGAAGACCCGCCAGGTGGCCGAATTTTTTTAAACGGCTGGCCAAACGCAGCCAACGTCTCGTTTCACGCAGTTCTTTCAGGCAGATTCGTAGCTTGTGAAGAAAATCCTTGCGGGATTCTGCTGCCTCCACCTCGCCATGATTAGATAGCGGCGACGTTCCACAGCGCAGGAGCTGTCCCGCGAGATGATTCCCAGACCTTGTCATCGGAAAGGACTCGGTAAGCTCGACGATGTTCACCGCGAAATCGAGCAATCGGTCCTCAAGATTGTAGCGTCGCGAGTCTCTGTTTGCGTAATCTGCGTTTGGTACCTCATTGACTCGAACTCCATCCGCAACACGTCTGTCTATAAGCGTCGCACGCCTTCTGAATTGGACGTTGGGCGTTGAGCGTTGGGCGTTCGAAGTTTTCTTTCTCATAAAACCACGGGTTTCCCCTCGGTCATCACCAGAACCTTGTCTTCAATTCCGTGTTCCTGTGCGGATTTGAGCAAACGTTGTGGCGGTTCATTCAATGGTTCAAAGCCGAGACGAAAGGTTCCATAATGCATCGGGATTAAAGTCCTGGCGCGGAGTTCGAGAAAGGCTTTGACCGCTTCTTCTGGATTCATGTGAACTTCGCGGCCAGTCGGCGCTTCGTACGCACCGATCGGAAGCAGCGCAATCTCGACCGGGTAGCGGTCACCGATTTCTCTAAACCCAGGAAAGTAAGCGCTATCGCCGCAGTGAAAAATGGTGCGGCCATTCGCCGAAATGACGAATCCGCCGAAATCGCGATGCAGATCTGCCAGAAACCGCGCGCCCCAGTGATGACAAGGTGTGAGCGAAATTTTGAGCGGACCCAGCTCGACCGTCTGCCAGTAATCAAGCTCGTGTACGATATGAAAGCCGAGATCGTGCACCAGGTTTCCTACGCCTATCGGTACAACGATTGGCTGGTCGGCGGCTACGCGGCGCAGCGTGCGCCGGTCGAGGTGATCGAAATGAGCGTGTGTAACCAGGACGAAATCAATCGAGGGCAAATGATGAATTTCGAAGCCCGGTTGCTTCAGGCGCTTGATTACCTTGAGCCACTTCGACCAGTTCGGATCGATAAGCACATTGACTTCGTGCGTCTGGACAAGAAATGACGCGTGGCCGATCCACGTGATACAAATTTCGCCTTCGCGGATTTTTGGAAATTGCGGGGGCCGCGGGGCCTGATCACCCGCCCGTTTAACGAAAAGGGATGGAATCAGTACGCTGGTAAGAAAATTGCGCTTATGCCAGTCCGCTCGTGGACGCAACCGTACTCGGGTGGAACGCTCGGCAATTGCGCCGTCCCCCGATTGGCGAACTATGTTTCTCCGGCTTTTTTTTGGGAAACGAATTGGCACAACGTTAAAGGATAAGAGACCGTGGAGAAGTTAAAAGAGTTAAAAAAGTTACAAAGCTTGCTCAGGCGCTGTGAGCGCCCCCTTTTAACGTTCTAACCTTTTTAACTTTGTTACCTTGTAACTTTTTTCATTTCAGCTTGATTTGTGCCCCTTATGCGAAGCTGGAAGGTGTTGGTTCCCCTGTTTTTGCTTTGTTCAATCGTGCTAGCGTCTGAATCGCGCTTGCCGTTGGGGACTGTCTTCAAGGGACAGGACCAGTTCAATCGACTGGTCGCAAAGGCCAAAGCTGGCAACTGGAAAGCGTTGCCAATCGGGGAACGGACTGCGGCGGTAGGACAGGCGTTAGTAGGAACCCGCTATAAACACTTCACTCTTGAGATCGACAACCGGATTGAGTCGCCGTCCGCAAATTTTCAGGGAATGGATTGCTGGACCTTTTTTGAGATCGCGCTCGGTTTCGCCCGAATGTTGAACGAACCGGAATCGAACTGGACTCCGGAACGTCTACTGCACTACATCGAGATGGATCGATACCGCGGCGGAGAGTGCACTGGCGATTATCTTTCGCGTCTGCATTACTTGGAAGACTGGTTGTACGATAATAATCGGCGGGGCCTTGTTGAAGATCTGACCCGCGATCTGGGCGGGCGGAGCGTGCCACATTCTGCACGGGAGATGAGCACCGGCTGGCGACATTATCGTTATCTAGCCTCGAATCGTTCTTTGCTCGGTCCGCTGGCGCGAATGGAAGCGAATGTTTCATCGCGGCCACTCTACGAAATCCCGAAAAGCAAAGTCGCAGGAATTGAATCGAAACTACGTAGCGGCGATATTATCGGCGTGATTTCGAGAGAGAGGAATGGCCTCCACTCGACTGCACATGTGGGACTTGCATTACGCACAAGTGATGGCGCCCTGCACTTCATGCACGCTTCGTCACCCAGCAATTACGGTCACGTGGTCGTGGACTCACAGCTGTCGAAGTACCTTTATCGCTACGGCTCGGACAGCGGAATCCTGGTGGCGCGGCCTTTGCGCTAATCGGTTTCGTTTTGGTGGAATTCGGCGAGTAACTCCTCCAAGTCCTTCAGAGCTTCATCTGCGTCGACGCCGTGTGCTTCCAGCGTTGCCGTCGCACCGCAATCGAGATTAGCGCGTAGAACATCAATGAGACTGGAGGCAGAAAATCGTTTGCCCTCTTTCACCAGCCAGATTTCCGATCGAAAGCTCCGTACGCATTTGACGAACTGCGCAGCTGGCCGCGCGTGCAATCCGAGCTTATTGGTGATGCGCACCTCGCGTTGCGCCGAGGTAGGCGCTCTCTTTTGTCCGAACCTCATGCCTGGCTCGTCCCCCAGCGTCGATGCAGAAACTTTTCAATCGGCGAAAAGAAAATTTTGTCGGCTAGCAAACCGATCACAACAATAACGATCATGATCCCAATCACCTGCTCCATGGCGCTCAATTCGCGGCCATAATGGAGGAGTTGCCCAAGGCCAAAACCAGTCAGGATTGTCACGAAAATTTCAGCAGCCATCAGCGAGCGCCAGGCAAAAGCCCACCCTTGCTTCATTCCCGTGACGATAAAGGGAAGCGCAGCTGGAAGGATGACTTTAAACCACATATGCAGTCGGCTCGATCCCATGGTCAAAGCCGCGCGACGATAGATCGGCGGTACATGGCGCACACCAGTCTCGGTGGCGATGATCACCGACCAGAGAGTCCCCATGACTACCACGAAAAGCATCGCCGCTTCTGTTTGGCCGAACCACAACAGCGCAAGCGGCACCCAGCAGACACTGGGCAATGTTTGTAAACCAAGTGCAAGGGTTCCGATCGTATCGCCAAACAGTTTCCAGCGTGCTGTCACGAGACCGAGAGGAAGTCCCAGGACAAGTCCAATCAAGTAGCCCACCAGTAAGCGGCGCATTGTTATCACGGTCGCTTTCGCAAGCGTTCCGTCAGCAGCAGCACCCTCCAAGTACGTTACAACCTGCCCGGGGGATGGAAGCAGCACAGGCGACCAAATTTTTGCGCGATAAGCGGCCTCCCAAAGGCAAACGAGAGCAGCAAAGAATGCGGCCGCCAGCAGAAATCGTTTCATTTGGTAACAACAGTCTCGGTTTTACCAATGCTCTTGAGAGCCTTCGTAATTCGTGTGGCATGAGCGGCAAGGTCAACGCTGTTGATGTCACGCGGTCGCGGAAGGTCAATGGTGAATTCCTCCTGGATGCGACCGGGATGCGGCGAAAAAAGCAGAACGCGATCGCCCAGACATGCCGCTTCACGAACATTGTGCGTGACAAAGACGATCGTTTTACGACGCGCTTTCCAAATCTCTTGAATGTCGCCATAGAGCTGTTCGCGAGTGAGAGCGTCAAGCGCCGCAAACGGTTCGTCCATAAGCAACACGCGTGGATTCGGTGCCAGCGCGCGAGCCAGCGACACGCGCTGCTTCATTCCGCCGGAAAGTTCATGAATGTTTGCGTGATCGAATCGACTCAAGCCAACGAGTTCGAGATAATATTTCGCGACATCACGCCGGTCTTTATTTGTCAAATTCGGTTTCAGCTTGAGACCAAAGAGAACATTTCCAAACACATCGAGCCATGGGAAAAGCGCCGGTTCCTGAAACATAACGAGCCGTTCGCGCCCAGGTCCTGTCACCGGTTTGCCGTCAGCCAGCACCATGCCAGTATCGGGTTTCTCCAGACCGGCAATGATGTTTAGCAAGGTGGTTTTGCCACAGCCACTTGCACCGACAAGGCAGACGAATTCACCTTCGGCGACATTCAGGCTCACTCGATCCAGCGCCAGAATCGGACCCGATGCGCTTCGAAAATTCTT
>QHRI01000216.1 GCA_003221375.1 Verrucomicrobiota bacterium | reverse complement strand
TGTGGGTTCCCGATCAAATCTGCGCAGGACATGTGGCATGGGCTTGATCTGCACCCGGACGAAACACTTTTCTGGATGACCGACATGGGTTGGATGATGGGACCATGGGAAGTTTTTGGCGCATTACTGCTCGGCGCCACCATGATGCTTTACGATGGCGCACCCGATTTTCCGGAACCAGATCGCGTGTGGCAATTAGTAGATCGACATAAAGTGACGGCGCTCGGTGTCTCTCCGACGTTGATTCGCGCGTTGCGGCGGCATGATGACGAAATCGTGCATCAGCACGATCTCTCATCGCTCCGCAAATTCGCTTCCACCGGTGAACCGTGGAATCCCGACCCGTGGATGTGGCTGTTCCAAAATGTGGGGCGCGAAAAACTTCCAATCATCAACTATTCCGGCGGTACGGAAATCTCCGGCGGAATCGTGATGGGTGACGTCCTTACACCAATGAAACCGTGTGCGTTCTCTGGGCCGCTTCCCGGAATGGCCGCGGATGTTGTTGATGAAAATGGAAAGTCTGTCCGCGGACAAGTAGGCGAACTGGTGATCCGCGAGCCCTGGATGGGGATGACGCGCGGCTTTTGGAAAGATCGCGAGCGCTATATCGAGACATATTGGTCCCGTTTCCCAGATGTTTGGGTACACGGCGACTGGGCGGCAGTCGATAACGACGGGCTCTGGTACATTCTGGGGCGTTCCGACGATACAATTAAAGTTGGCGGCAAACGCGTTGGACCAGCGGAAGTGGAATCGATCTTGGTTGCGCATCCACAAGTGAGCGAAGCCGCGGCGATTGGCGTTCCTGATTCCATCAAGGGCGAAGCGCTGGTCTGTTTTTGCATTTTGAAGAAAGGTGCCAATGGCGACATTGCCCTTGCAGCCGAATTAAAAAGGGATGTCGGACGCGACTTGGGAAAAGCGCTCGCCCCGCGTGAGGTGCTCTTCGTGGCCGATATTCCAAAAACACGGAACGCGAAAGTGATGCGCCGAATAGTCCGTGCTGCGTACCTCGGCGAAAAACTCGGCGACACATCTGCTTTGGAAAACCCGACGTCGTTAGATGAAATCAAGCGCGCTGCCGGCTAAGGCGCATGATCAGCAGGTCGTATGAAAGAGCCCGCCCACCGGCTCGGTTTCGGCGAGTTTATTATAAAGAGCGACCGCTTCTTTGGTTGGTAAGACGTGAGCAGCGATCTGACGTTCCTTCAAAAAATCCAGCGTCTCGCGCGGCACGTGAAGACATTCGGCCATTCCGCGCGAAAGCACGACCACTCTGGCGCCGTGATCCAGCAATTCCTGCACATCACTGACTTGAATTCCAGGATCGTGACCGGTCCCAGTCTCCCGCCAGTTCCAGTCACGTGAGCCACCGGGGAAAAGTTTTGCGTCTTTGTAAGGCTCGACTCTTCCCTCGACTTCGAGTCGGCCCCAGGAAACGTGTTCGATCCGCGGTGAACGCTCTTCGTGCTTCACAATAGAGACATCGCTCCGAGACAGGCCGACAGTCGTCTGCTTCCTGCCGTGCACGACACTGTGCTTCCAACGTAGCCGCGTCCTCGCCAACATCCTGAGCCGATTCCGTTTATAGAGTGTCATCGGTATTCGACAAAATTTTCGGTCGCGCCCTGAAATCATCGGAGAGACGCAAGCAAGAATTAAGTGTCGTGACCGGCGTGCCCGTGCTGGGCTTGGATGCGTTGGCATCAGTGGCCTACGGTCCGGAGGCGGCACTCACAATTCTGGTACCAGCAGGGTTGGTTGGCTTGCGCTTCATGCCACTGATCACGGTAAGCATTCTTATCTTGCTCACCATTCTGTACGTTTCGTATCGGCAAACCATCGCTGCGTACCCAAATGGCGGCGGCGCTTATGTCGTCGCGAAAGAAAACCTCGGCGCGCGATTTGGCCTGGTCGCCGGCGCAGCACTGCTACTCGATTATATGCTGAATGTTGCGGTTGGAATTTCAGCGGGCGTCGCGGCAGTCATTTCGGCTGTTCCTTGGCTTCATCATTACCAGCTGGCTCTTTGTCTGTTCGTGCTGGTGTTTCTCACCTTCCTGAATCTGCGGGGGGTTCGCGAATCGGGTTTGGTTTTCACTTTCCCGGTGTTTGCGTTCGTTGGCTGCGTCGGGGGAGCGCTAATCATCGGACTTACGCGCGCCTGGTTAAGTGGGGGGCATCCCGCGCCGGTCGAACCATTGCCGAAAGTCCCTCAAGCCACGCAGGCGATAAGCGCGTGGTTGCTCCTGCGCGGATTTGCCAGCGGCTGCACGGCTATGACGGGCATCGAGGCAGTGAGCAATGGCGTACCGTGGTTTGCAAAGCCACGTGTCATCAATGCGCGCTGGACATTGAGCGTGATCGTGATCGTGCTCGGCGCGCTGTTGCTCGCTGTTGCGTGGCTCTGTCCGATGTATCACGTCAGCGCAATGGACCAAAGACAGCCCGGCTATCAAAGCATCCTCTCGCAGTTAATCATCGCTGCCACAGGTAGCGGCGTTTTTTATTACGTGTCTATCGTCAGTATCCTCGTCATCCTCACGTTTTCAGCGAACACGAGTTTTGCCGGGTTCCCACGCGTCTGCCGGTTGCTCGCCGAAAACGAATATTTGCCAGCATCATTCGCCAATCGGGGACGGCGTCTCGTTTTCACCCAAGGGATCACCGCGCTCGCGGTGATTTCCGGGTTGATCCTGATCGGCTTTGGAGGAATAACCGAAAAACTCATTCCGCTGTTTGCCATCAGCGCATTCAGCGCATTCACGTTGTCGCAAGCAGGCATGGTCGGCCACTGGCTGCGCAAACGCGGTCGGGGCGCGCACGTGTCGATGTTCATCAACGGGGCTGGCGCGGTTTGCACCGGCATTGCGCTGGCGATCATCGTCGTCGCGAAATTTATCGAGGGCGCGTGGGTTACTTTGCTCATCGTGCCTGGACTGGTGTTGTTGCTTCAGCAAATTCACAAACGTTACCGCGAGATCACAAGAGAAGTGGGCAGATCGGTCGAACTCAAAACAGCGGCGGTGCAGCCCCCCATCGTGATCATTCCAATCGGCGGCTGGGACTGCATCGCGGAGCGCGCGTTGCGCTTTGGAATGGAAATGTCCGACGACGTGATTGCACTGCACGTTACGACCGAGAACGAAGAGAGGAACAGTCTTCGCGAACTTTGGACCAAAAAGGTTGAACAACCTGCAAAAGAAGCGAAGGCAGCTGTGCCGCGCCTGGAACTCCTCACTTCGCCGTACCGGCAGATCTACGATCCCATTTTGGATTTCGTAAGAAAGACCAGAAAAGAAAAAACGGATCGATTGATTGCGGTGATCATCCCGGAGCTGGAGGAGCCGCATTGGTATGAGTATCTGCTGCATAACCATCATGGCGCGGTGCTACGTTCGCGGCTGTTTCGGGAACGCGATCAACGCACGATCGTGATCACTACGCCGTGGTATCTGCGCGATTAAAGCGTGGTCGTCGCGGCGTGCCGATGGAAGGTCGTAGCGGGACGTCTTACTCCAAAGAAAAGCCAACTTCCCCTAATGAAATTGAAGTTCCTCGGCACGCGCGGTGAAATAGAGAAGCGGACGCGACGCCATCGCATGCATACCTCACTGATGGTCTCGTATCGCGCCGCGAATGTGATGATCGATTGCGGTCTTGATTGGCTGGGAAAATTTGGGCGGCTGCATCCAAGGGCGATCGTGCTCACGCACGCGCACCCTGATCACGCGTGGGGCTTGAGAGACGGCGCGCCTTGCCCGGTGCATGCTTCGCAGAAAACCTGGCAGTCGTTAACAAGGTGTCGCATCGAAGATCGGCATCTGATTAAGGAGCGTTCACCCACGAAGATTTGCGGCATCACATTCGAGGGATTTCCGGTTGAACATTCCATTCTTGCGCCGGCTGTCGGCTATCGCGTGAGCGCCGGTCGGGCGTCTATCTTTTACGTGCCGGATCTCGTGTTTATCCACGAGCGGGCTGCTGCCTTGAAGAATGTGCAAATCTACATTGGCGATGGCGCCACTGTGACGCGTTCGTTCATTCGAAGACGCGGCAAGACGTTGATTGGCCATTCGCCGGTTCGCACCCAGTTGACGTGGTGCGAAAAAGAAGGCGTTCCGAAGGCCATCATCACCCATTGCGGCTCGGAGATTGTTACCGGCGACGAACGCAAGCTCTCTACAAAACTCCAGGCCATGGGCGCGGAACGCGGCGTCGAGGTGCGGATCGCCTACGATGGAATGAAACTGACCCTTTGACTTCGATTTGGCGCGCAAAATAATCGACTAGCTTGGGATTTGTTGTGTTTTTCAAAAGGCGACATGAGGACGCGTGCGCACTCTAAAGCTTCGCGAAACTCGAACACGCGTTCGGACACATTTCGCATGAAGTGATTTGGCAGTGCGGTGAGTCCTCGCACCGCTTTGGGATCTGGCCCTCGGGCACACACATTCTGTTTCGAGCTTGGGATTTAGCTTACCTTGAGTCGTGCGCCTTTTTCTTTGTGGCGATGTGATGACGGGACGCGGCGTTGATCAGGCGCTGCCGCATCCGGTGAACCCGATCTTATACGAACTGTGTGTGCGGGATGCGCGCGAATATGTAGCTCTTGCTGAAAA
This sequence comes from Verrucomicrobiota bacterium, assembly GCA_003221375.1. GTDB lineage: Bacteria > Verrucomicrobiota > Verrucomicrobiia > Chthoniobacterales > UBA10450 > Udaeobacter. The sequence goes on along the minus strand of QHRI01000216.1, from coordinate 4,291 downwards.
GGCGAACGGATTGATATCGCGGCCGCTGAGTTTCGATTACATCTGGGGCGACGCGCTGGAAGAATTGGAGCGCGCTGAAGTCGATTTGCGGATCGTAAACTTGGAGACCGCTGTCACCTCGGCTGAAACGCCATGGCCTGGAAAAGGAATTCATTATCGGATGCATCCCGAGAACATTGGCTGCCTCAGGTCGGCAAAAATCAGTGGTTGTGCTTTGGCGAACAATCATGTGCTGGACTGGCGATACGCCGGACTATTGGAGACGCTGAAAACCTTGGACGCGGCAGGCATCGCTCACGCAGGCGCAGGCAATGACGCCGAAGAAGCGATGAAGCCCGCGATCTTGGGCACGGCAGGGAACAGGCGCGTGCTGTTATTCTCTTTTGGATCAAGAACCAGCGGGATTCCACAAAAATGGAAGGCCACCAGCATTTCCCCGGGAGTAAATCTGCTCGACGACGTTTCGGAAGCGAGCGCAGCACTAGTAGCCAATCAAATGCGCGCACATCAGCAACCGGGCGATTTGATTATCGCTTCCATTCACTGGGGCAGCAATTGGGGTTACGAAATTCCGCGTGATCAAATCATGTTTGCACATCGCGTGATTGAGGAGGGCATTGCACTTGTCCACGGACACTCGTCTCATCACGTTAAAGCAATTGAAGTCTTCAATGGTCGCCTCATTCTCTATGGCTGCGGTGATTTCGTTACCGACTACGAAGGAATCAGCGGTTATCCGGCAGCTGCCGGATTCCGCGGCGATTTGGCGCTGATGTATTTTATCGAACTGGACTCGAGTAACAGCGAATTGATCAGTGCGCGTTTGGTCCCGATGCGCATGAGGCGCTTCAGGCTGGAACGCGCATCGACCGCCGACGCCAAATGGCTGTGCGATCTCCTGAACGAACTTGGGAAGCCCTTCAAGACTGGGGCGAGACGCGACCGGGACGGCAGCCTGACGCTTGAGTAGTCAGCTTAGTGTCGCACCGAGTTCACGCAGGAAGCGCTCAACTTCTGAAGGATCCCTAAGCGAATAACTTGCGGCAGTGGCCCTCGGTTCTTCACTCACGAGGATACCTGCCCCGCGCTGTTCGAGCGCGCGAAAGGCATCCTCGTCAGTGCGATCGTCGCCGATGTAAATCGGCCGGACCTTTGGCCGCTCCAAACCCAGATTTTCCAATAACCAGAGCACAGCCTTGCCCTTGTCCCAGTTGATGTCGGGCAATAGCTCGTAAACTTTTTTACCATCGATCCTGCGCAGCTTTCGATGTCGCTCGGTGATTTCGCTCAGAGCTGCCTCTATCCTGGGAACTTCAGTTTCATCCACGTTCCGGTAATGCGTAGCGATGGAAAAACATTTTCTCTCAATCAGGGCGCCCGCCATGCCGGCGAGTTTTTCATGAAGCTCTTTCTCCGCTGCGTCCAGTGCTGGCAAAAACTCTGTTGCTTCTTGCCTCCGCAAGCCGCGCGGTCCGGCAATATCAAATCCGTGGCTGCCAGCGTAAACAATTCCATCGATACTAACGCGCCTGCGGACGTCTTTGAGTTCCCGGCCACTGAGGATAGCGACAGGCATTTTCGCCGCGAGTGTGCGCAGGATTGCCCGAGTGGAATCCATAAGCACCGCTTGGTCAGGCTGACTAACAATCGGCGTAAGCGTGCCGTCGTAGTCGAGAAAAATCGCAAGGCTGCGGTCGCCCGCGCCACCGATTTCTTCAACGTGCTCAAGTGCGGAAGGAAGCATGTTTAACGAAAAGAGTTAAAAGAGTTACAATGTTAAAAGGCTACAAAGGTAAAAGAACCATGCTTCCCTTGTAACACTGTAACTTTTTAACTTTTAACTGCTGTAAAAAATGAATCGTCTGATCGTCGTTTCTAATCGGTTGCCGTTCGCGCTGGATTCGACAGGCGAAGACCTGTGGACGGTGACACCGGCTGCCGGCGGACTCGTTTCTGCGGTGGAACCAGTACTGCGCGAACGCGGTGGCATCTGGATTGGATGGCCAGGAATTGCAGGCAACATCCCAAAGCGCCCGTTCGCCGAAGCCACACGTGATGCTGGTTACAAAGTAGTTCCGGTCGCTCTTAGCGAAACCGAACGCGACGAATTTTACTACGGTTACTCCAACGAGGTGATCTGGCCGCTATTTCATGATCTGCAAAATTTTTGCAGTTTCGACCCGGCATTTTGGGAAACTTACAAGACAGTGAATGTCCGTTATGCCGATGCCATCGCTGATTGCGCGCATGCTGACGACTTCATCTGGGTGCACGATTATCACCTCATGTACGCAGGCCAAGCGTTACGCGAACGCAGCGTACGCGCAGCCTTAACGTTTTTCCTGCACATCCCATTCCCGCCGTACGACATTTTTTCGAAACTCCCCCAACAACAACGGCTACTGCGTGCCCTACTCCAGTTCGATTTCCTCGGCTTTCAGACACGGCGCGATCTTCGCAACTTTGTCGGGTGCGTGCGGCGCGTGATGATGGAAGCGAAAGCTGTTGCTCGCCGCGACCTGCAATTGGTTCGCTTCGAAAAACGCGAGATTCGCCTTGGACATTTCCCGATTGGCATCGACTTCGATTCGTTTGAAAAGGGTGCAACGTCTGAGGTGGTCGTGCAAAGATCACAGCAGTTGCGGGCCAATTTTCCTGGCTGTCAATTGGTCCTGGGGGTGGACCGACTCGATTACAGCAAGGGAATTCCTGAACGATTACGGGCGTACCGCGATGCCCTGGAACGCCATCCGGAACTGCGCGGACGCGTCGTTCTTATCCAGGTTGTCGTGCCGAGTCGGGTAGAGATTCCCCGGTATCACGAGTTCAAACAACGCATCGATCGACTGGTCGGCGACATCAACGGCCGGTTCTCAACCAGCAATTGGTTGCCGGTGCAATATCATTTTCGGAGCCTTGGTCGCGAAGATCTTCTCGCACACTACCGCGGTTGCGACATTGCCTTTGTCACTCCGCTCAAGGACGGAATGAATCTTGTCGCCAAGGAATATTGTGCGTGCCGCATCGACGAAAATGGGGTGCTCATCCTTAGTCATTTCGCCGGCGCGGCAGAGCAGCTCAAAACCGGCGCGTTGCTGGTTAATCCTTACGATGTCGAGGAAGTCGCCGACACAATTTTGAAAGCATTCCGCATGACCGACGCCGACCGCACTGCGCGCATGAAGCGCATGAGACGGGTGGTGCGCGAGGAGAATGTTTTTCGGTGGGTCGATTCGTTTCTTTCAGCAGGATCGCAGTTGGCGAGAAGGGTTCCAAGTCGCCAGCGAAATCTGCGGAGACGAATTCCGTCAATGTGATTGGATTCAGAATGTTGAAGAATTGAAGCAGCGAACCTTGAGTGCGCACTACATCAACGGTTCAACACTTCAACGTGGTCGCTCCAAACCGGCTCTTCCAGTTGCAACGCGGAGTCGTCCAGCTCGGTGCGATTAAATTTCTCATATTGCGCAGAGACATCTGGCCACGGCCGCAAACGCAACTCGACGCGATCGCCTGGCCGCAACCGAGCCGCTGATGTCCACACGTCGTCGCGCATGCTCCACAAATAAACGACAGCCTGGGAATGCGACGCCACCTCGCGGAAAGTGTCCGGAGTTTGGACGCTCCCGCCGCGCGAATCGGCGGCCACAAGGTCGACCAAATGCAATGCCTCGATGTGATCCTTGTATGGCACGGTGCCCGGGCGCGGCACGGGCGAAACGCTTTCAACCGTTCCGTTGACCGCGATGTCTTCGCCGGTCTTCAAGCTCAAAAATCGAGAAGGTTTCGCTTCACCCAGTTTTAGATCGAGAAGTTTCCAATTCCCAAACGACAACTCGCGCGCTGCAAATTCCCAGATCACCAGTTTCTTTCCAGCCAGCCGATCGCGCCCGCGCGCGAGCTCGTTGCTCAAAATTTCACGCGTGGCGAACGACGCATCGCTGTTTCTCAGAATGCAATCGATTGGCCGACGCAACGCCACGCTCAGATGCTCGGCGAATCCGGCCGATTCACCCCAGCCCATCGCTTCGAACGAAAAAATATTTGAAAAACTATCGCCTAGCAGGAGCACATCGGCCTCCTTGCTTGGCCGCCACAACGCGTTGCCCGTGACGACTTGTCGAATCGTCACTGTCTCCGAAGGAAAAAATTTATCACTTCTCGATAACTTCAACATTGTGGCGATGTCGCCGCGCGCAGCGATGTCCTTTTCGATAATCGAGGGCGATAGTGATGCTGTCGCCGATGGCAATTGGAGAAAATCTGCCAGCCGTTCCGCAACAAGCTCCAT
>QHRI01000215.1 GCA_003221375.1 Verrucomicrobiota bacterium | reverse complement strand
GGAGCACCGGTTCCGCTGACTACCGGGATTCGGTTCCGCGGCATTAACGATACCGGCACGAGGAGTGAAAAATTCACTTACTGGGATCAACTCTTTGACGTTGGTCTGCGGGGTGAGATGGGAGAATTTGGCGATTACTTCAAGACGTGGAACTGGGAAATGGGTTTCCGTTACTCTCGCAACGAGGGACAGGACCTGTCCGTTGGCGAAGTGAGCCAGCCCGGGTTGCGAGACGCGCTGTTCGATACGGACCCGCACACAGCGTTTAATCCGTTCGGTGGCTTTTTCCGCCAAAACACCGCGGCGGCCAGGCAAAGAGTTTATGTCACCCTGCATAACAGTGGCGAATACGAGTTGCCGATTTACTACGCCACCATTAACGGCGACCTGTTCAGTCTTCCTGCCGGGCCAGTCTCCTTTGCCATTGGCGGCGAGTACGACGCGCCGAGATTCACTCGCGATCGTGACGCGCTCAATAACACGTTCAACACTATTGGTTCGGTGGACGGGCAAAGCTTCCGTGTGAACCGGGATATCTGGGGAATCTACGAGGAAGTGCGAGTGCCATTCACCAGTCCCACATGGAACTTCCCTGGGTTCTACAGCTTTGAGCGCAGAAACCGAAGGTATCAATTCGCTGGCAGCCGCTTGATCCCAAGTATATCGGCGCAGTAACCCTGCGCGGCAGCTACACCGAGGCGTTCCATGCACCGACGCTATCAGAGCTTACGCCTGCGAGCTCGCAAAACTTCCCGATCGTGGCCGATCCGTTTTCCTCTCAAACCGAGCCTCAGATTGAGGAACGCATTTTGGGAAATCCAAATCTACATCCGGAAGTGGCCTATGAATGGACCTACGGAATTGTTTACAGCCCGAAATGGGTTAAGGGCCTGACACTGAGCGCCGACTGGTGGCATATTGATATGCGCGACATCGTGGCAACCCGAGGTGCGCAAACCCTCATCGTGGAGAATCCCCCCACTCCGGGTGTTCAGCAGCAGGGGCCTATTGTTTTCCGTAGTGTGAGTTCAATTCCAGGCGAGGCTGGGCCAGTGCAATTTGTCATCGATCCGAGCAACAACATTGCAGGCGCAGTCTTGGAGGGTCTGGACTACGAAGCGATCTATATACTGGACTCGACGATCTTCGGACACGGGGATTGGGGTAGGTTGACGTCCACGGTTAACGGCACTTGGCTATCCCGGTTCGAATTGCAAACTGCCCCCGAATTCAAACGGTTTGGTATCGCCGGTACATTCCAGCCGCCGGGAGGTACTCTGACCAACTCGACGCCATGGAATCGGGCCAACTTTAGTATCTTCTATGATGGTCCGGCGGACACGTGGATGCAGGGCTTGGATATTGGCGCGATAGTCCACTGGACTGGTCAGTATGAGGATGACAACGCCACTCTGACAGGATCGACAAAGCTACAGGAGCCCAGGAGTGGCCCGCTCGGTGGCGGTGACGAAGTACGGGCGCGCAAAGTATCCTCGTGGACCACGCTGGATCTGATCTTGAACTACACATTTAACCTACCACCGCCTGCGCCGGCTGAAGTGCCTGGCTTCGCCAAGGATGGTGGGAAGAATGTGAAGATGAAAGATGGCAAGGAGAAGAATGTGGTACCCGTCTCCACAGCCGAGTATGGCTGCAGCAACTGGCAGTGGTGGCTTAATAACACGACCGTCACGTTGGGTATGCAGAACGTGCTGGATGAAGATCCGCCGTTTGTAGCAGGCTCGTTCGAGAACGGTTACGACGAGTCGCTTGCTACCATCAAGGGCCGATTCTGGTACGTTGGGTTGAAAAAGAGATTCTAGATTTCTCCGTTAGTTAGGTTAACAAAGGGGCAGTCCCGAATCACTTTGGGGCTGCCTCTTTGCTTTAGGACTCAAAAACGCAACAGAGTCGATCTTACATCCACAATCTATTTATGAGACCTCGCCTTCAATGAGGCTCTCCTTGCCAAGGGTTCCCTCAGAGCACGGTAGGTCCGCGGTCGAACGCCTACATGGCGCTCGAAAGCCACACTAAAAACATCTGCACTCCGGAATCCAACAGAGTTAGCAACGCTTTCAATGGTGTTCCGTGGCGCTAACAATCGTTCACAGGCTTCCGCGATACGGGCTTCGGCTACAAATTGCGACGGACTTTTGCCAAAAGTCTTATGGAACAATCGGGTAAAATTCCGTCGTGACATCCTGACTCTCTCGGCAAGGACGTCGACCGTAAGACCATGACTGAGGTGACATAAGATCCACGTGGGCAAGTCAGCAAAGCGATCGGACGACTGAACCTGAAACTGCAAGAGTTCGGAGTATTGCTCTTGTTCACCAGATCTTTTAACGTGAACAACGAGCTCGTGTGCCAACCCTAGAGCTACCTGGCGGCCGTAATCCTCTTCAACTAGAAAGAGCGCAAAATCGACCGCCGATGTGCCGCCTGCGCCTGTATAAAAAGCTCCATCCTTAGCGAAGAGGTTACGGGAGTTAACGTGAAGTTTAGGAAATCGCGAAGCGACATCTTTAGCAAAGCGCCAGTGAGTCACTACGCGTCGTCCATCGAGAAGGCCCGTCGATGCGACGGCATAAATACCAGTCCCTAACGCAACGATGCGCCTTGGGACAGATTGCCGGCTGGCGAGCCAGTCCCCGATTTCCTTGTTGAGTTTCGGGCTCTGAATTGCTCTACCGCCAGGAATGATCACGGTATCAAGCGGGGGCGCATGTTGCATATCAACTTGTGGTTTTACGATTATGCCCGACTCAATGACGCAGGGTTTACCGCTAACGCCGATGGTCACTACGTCATAGCAACGGCGCTCACGCGCTAGATCGGCTTCAATCCTCGGCCGGGAAAACACCTCGGCTAGTCCCATCAAATCGACAGCTGCCATCTGCTCAAAAACCACAATGCCGACGTTTTTTGGCAGCCCCGTTTCAGCCACTTGTGTATTGTTGCGACGGCGCGACGCCGACTGACCGTTAAATCGCCGGTTTGGAATCCATTTGTTCGCCTGAATGGATCGCGTGCGCTTCGCGGCCCAAACGGATCCGCGCGGATTATTCGTAATTACTCGCCTCACATAAAGGTAAGCCACAAATCCGAGAAAAAGGGCTCATCGATCAGTGAACTGGACGGGCCATCGGCTTCGCGTTACAATCCCTTCACCTTATGGTAGGGGATCCCATGGTGGCCGAACCCGCGCCAATTCCGCTTGGGAAGGCGGATGCGAGCTTTGCTTCAGAAAATGGTGAGATACCGGTTGCAACGTACGAGAAGCTACGCCGCCTGGCTGCGGAATATCTGAGAAGCGAGCGTCCGAATCACACACTGCAGGCAACAGCCCTTCTGCACGAAGCGTTCTTACGTGTGCTAAAGCGGCCAGATCATGCCTGGCGCGACGAAGCCCATGTCATTGCGTTTGCCGCGCGGGCAATGCGACGGATTTTGATCAGCTATGGCGTGGCACGCACCCGCGATAAAAGAGGCGGGCCAGGAGTAATCCGATTACCGCTGGATGAAGCCCTCGATTTTTGTGCGGAGCGGGACCTTAATATCGTTGCAGTGGATGAGGCGTTGGAAGAGCTCGAATTGGCGGATCCGCGGCAGGCGGAAATTGTTGAGCTACGATTTTTCGCCGGGCTTACAGTCGATGAAATCGCGTCCACACTGAAAATATCGCGCGCGACAGTTAAGCGCGATTGGGCGACAGCCAAGTTGTGGCTCCGAAACCGATTGCTCGACTAACGCTGTGAAGTTCGCATAACCTGGACAACGCATTCGTGTCAACGGCCACGCAAAGTAAGTCAGATCCGGCACGCTGGCAGCGCCTCAAGAATATTCTTGCAGACGCGTTAGAGCAGACCTCTGCTGAAAAGCAGACAGCAACGCTCAGAGAAGCATGCGCAGATGACGCGGCGCTTCTTCGTGAAGCTGAACAACTGCTTGCCCAGGATACCTCCGTCTTGGAAGAGTTTGCGGAGTTCGCAGCGACGCGTCTCCGACGCGACGAAGGCGATCGAGCCGGCGAGCGGCTCGGCGCGTACGTGATCGTAAGAGAACTCGGGCGCGGCGGTATGGGAGCCGTTTATCTCGCCGAACGTGCCGACGGACAGTTTCGGAAGCGTGTTGCGGTCAAATTACTCAAGCGAGGCACAGACACCGATGAAGTGCTGCGTCGCTTTCGAACGGAGCGGCAGATTCTTGCCAATCTTGACCATCCAAATATTACCCGGCTTTTAGACGCGGGCACCACGGCGGACGGCTTACCGTACTTCGTAATGGAGTTCGTCGAAGGAACGCCCATTACCCAGTTGGTTCAGCACCAAAAGGTCGGGCTACAGGATCGACTTAAGCTATTCCTTGAGATCTGCTCTGCAGTTGAGTTCGCGCATCGATATCAGATTATTCATCGAGACATCAAACCTGGTAATGTGCTCGTTAATGGTGACGGTAACCCTAAGTTACTCGATTTCGGAATCGCTAAGGTACTTAGCGTCGATTCTGATGATGGGCTTACCACGGTCGTAGCCGAGCGCAGACTTACACCTGCGTACGCCGCTCCAGAACAGAACGAAGGGCAGACTGCCACAATTGCCACCGATGTGTACTCCCTGGGGGCACTTCTTTACGAACTCCTGACAGACAAACCACCGCGTAGGAATTCAAACGGAGAGGGAGCGGACGATAAGCTATCGGAGTATTCAGCGCCCCGTCAGTTGCCGAGCGAGGCGGTTGCCGATCCGGAGAGAAAGAGCACGGGACACCGTTTCTCGTGGAAAATGCGCAGATTTCGTCCGGTGCCGGAGGTCGATTTGAAACTGGGTACAGTCGCCGCTTACGCGTCGCGGGTGCAGGCGCACTGATTCTCGGCGTAATTGTGGTCGGAGCTGCAGTGTTCTTACGTGGACCGGCTATCCACTTGCTTCAAAGTCAGCGGAACAAAAAACTGGTCCCGACAGAGTCGCCTGGCACTGCTTTGGAAGCTGTGCGCTCAATTGCTGTACTACCGTTCGAGCCGATCGGCCAAGGTATGAATAATCAATTGTTAGGGCTGGGTATGGCCGATGCGGTTATAGGTCGAATGAGCGGGCTGAAAGGCCTTACCGTACTACCCACCAGTTCGATCTCAAAATACAGGGGCCCGGCGAATGATCCGATCGCTGCAGGTCGCGCATTGGGTGTGGATGCGATCCTCAGCGGTACTGCCCAGCGATCCGGTGACCGGGTTCGGGTTACCGTGCAACTCGTGCAAGTCGCAAGCGGCCGTACTATTTGGTCAGAGAAATTCGACCAAACCTTCACTGACATCTTTGGCGTTCAAGACTCGATTTCCGACAGCGTTGCCAACTCACTTGCGATTAACCTGAGTGCCGACGAGCGGAAGCAGCTGGTAAAACATTACACTACAAACCCCGCCGCCTACGACGAATATTTGATGGGGCTTTACTTCTATAACACGCGATCCAAAGAGGGACTTGAAAAAGCAATCGACTACTTTGGGCGAGCAGTCGAGAAAGATCCCAACTTTGCACTCGCCTATGCGCTGATGTCGGACTGTTACTTCTTGCAACTTTATTACGGTTACAACTCTCGACCTGACCGCATTCAAAATGCGAGGACCGCGGTCGACCATGCGCTGTTACTTGACGATTCTCTTGCTGAAGCTCATGTCGCTCTAGCTGGGGTGCAGTTTCGTGAAACAATGGGCCGAGGCGCTGAGTCCGATCATCAGGAAGGAATGGATTCGCTTCGCCGCGCCATCACGTACGCGAGATGAAGCGAGCTCAAGAGCTCGACCCGCTGTCACCTACAAACAATACAGCTCTAGGTGTCACTCTAATTTTCGCTAGGCAGTATCGCGATGCTCTAGCCTACTGTTATAAAGCGGCAGAACTAGCTCCGAACGACGCCCCAATACAGGAAAATCTGGGGCTTGCATATGCTCTAAACGACATGTTCGAGCAAGCAATTGAACATTATCGAAGAGAAGCTGAACTCAATCCCGACCATAAAGGCGACGTTCTTGCCATGATCGCAACCGTCTTCCTCTCTGCAGGTCGCAGGTCAGAGGCAGATTCAATGATGCCTGAAATTCTGAAGTTGGCTGCCGAAGCCAAGGCGGATCCTTACAATATCGCTGTGTTATATGGCGCGCGCGGTCAGAAGGACGCAGCATTTGAGTGGTTCGAGAAGCTATTACAAGGAGGTCCAGCCGTACGCATAACGGGCGATGCACGAATGATCAGATATGATCCCCTGTTAGATCCTCTACGTTCGGACAACAGATTTGCCGCACTACTGCGGAACCACAACCGCGGTTCACTTCTCGAAACGGAGACAAGGCCCTCTCGCGCGAATGCGGCAGACGCGTCCATCGTCCACTCTATCGCGGTTCTACCGTTTGAGCCGCTAGGCAAGGATAGGCATGATGAATTATTGGGGCTAGGCATGGCTGACGCGGTAATTGGCAAGCTCAGTACTTTAAGGCAACTCGTCGTGTTGCCGACTTGCGCAGTAGCTAGGTACAAAGGACCAGCAAGGTATCCGCTTGCTGCGGGCCGCACATTAGGCGTGGATGCGATCCTGAGTGGAACGGTCCAGAGATCTGGGGATCGGGTTCGCACCACTGTGCAACTAGCCCACGTTGCAAGCGGCCGCACCATCTGGTCGGAGAAATTCGACCAAACCTTTACTGACATCTTTGGAGTTCAGGACTCGATTTCCGACAGTGTTACTCGATCACTTGTGCTTAACCTGAATGCCGACGAGCGGAAGCAGCTGGCAAAACGCTACACCACAAATGCCGTCGCTTATGACGAATATCTGAGGGGCCTTTACTTTTGGAATACACGATCGAAGGATGGTCTCGAAAAGGCGATCGAGCATTTTGGGCGGGCCGTCGAAAAGGATCCGAATTTTGCTCTCGCATATGCCCTGATGTCGGATTGTTACTACCTGCAGTTCAATTATGGTTATGGCTCCGGGGCAGAGTGGGTTCGGAATGCCAAGGCAGCGGTCGACCGGGCGCTGCTGCTCGATGATTCTATTGCTGAGGCTCATGTAGCCGCGGCAATGATTGAATCTTATCAGAAAGACGATGAAGTCGCTACTGCTTCGCTTCGGCGCGCCTTGGCATTGAATCCCAATTTGGCTGTCGCTCACCTGCGGTACGGCTGGGCGCTATCGTCTTTAGGTCGGCTGGAAGAAGCTGTCCGAGAAATAAAACGTGCTCAAGAATTGGATCCTCTTTCGCCGACTAATAACTCGGCTCTGGGCCTCATCCTCAGTTTCGCTCGACAGTTCCGCGGGTGCCTCGAGTACTGCTACAAGGCTGCTGAATTGGCTCCCAATGAGGTTCCGATTCAAGAGAACTTGGCATACGCTTATCTTTTAAATGGTAGGTATCAACAAGCGATTGAACATTATCAAAGGGTGGCCGTGCTCAACCCCGACAGACAGGGCGACGTTCTTGCGTCGATTGCGACGGCTCTGATCTCTATGGGCCGTAAGTCGGAAGCAGAGTCGATGATGCCCGAAATTCTGCGATTAGCTGCAATGAACAAAGTTGATCCTTACCACCTTGCCGCCTTGTACGGCGCCCGCGGTGATGAGAACGCGGCGTTTGACTGGTTTGAACGGGGATTACGACAAGCTCCCGACGTTCGGACGAACGAACACCAGTCCCGAAACATTCGGTATAACCCCCTATTGGATCCGCTTCGTTCAGATAGCAGATTTTCCGCGCTACTGCGGCGGTACAACCTAGGCTCGCTGCTCGAAATTGCAGCCGTCCCTTAATCGAATCGCGCGGCGGGCCCGTGATAAAGGCTCGCTATTTTTTGGCCTGCGTTTGTTGGTAGAAGGCATTCAGCCAACGGTCACCGCGCTTAACGTAGAGCGAACTTGCCCATACTGGGCTAGGCACGGCGACGCCGCTGCAAGTTGTGTCTTGTGCCGCGTGATAACTCAACAGCGCGATGTCTGAGTTTAACATCTTCAACTCGAATCTATCAATCGAATAACTATTTACTATGCAGACCGGACTTGCGACAAAGGTGACTATTTGCGCTTTCGTCGCTGCGCCACTGGAGCCCACCTCCACGTGATCGTCGGAGAGAAATTCCTGAAAGAATTTTCCGTCACGTTTCTTCCAAGCTTCCCATGACAGTTTCTCGAGGTTTATCAAAGTTTCCTTGAGCGTCGCGTTATAGTCTTTCGTGCGGACCGGCGTCGATGTTTCGATCAAAGGTGAACTGCCCTGACTTGGTGGGCTCGCCTCTTCCAAAGCCCAACAGGTAGACAAAAGGGAAACAAGGATGACAGGAATGCTGCTTTTCATAGCACCGCAAAAAAATCAATTTACGGCAGTGTCGGTTGCCAGGCGCTCCGGCCGTGCGCTGCTGTAGTGGGGCTCCTTCTTTGTCTTCCGCAGCGAGCGTTTTGCCGCTAGTGCAACGGATTTGCCAAAGCCGACCTCCGTCTTCTCGTCCTTGAGAAGCGTGCAAGAAAAGCTCCGGGTCTGCGGGTGATAATGGAGGATAAACGGCTCCGCGAGCAGCCACTTAGGAAAGTGAAAGATTTTCCCTGCATTGTTGCCGCTGATGTATTCCGCGGTCGGAGAGCGACGCGCGGCCTCACACGTGCGTGCATTCGCAGCGAGCCGGTGTTTTTCGCAATAAAGTTTTGTGACTGCTGGCACGCCGCAGATTTTGCATTTGCCTTCGCGTACCATTTTTATCTGCCATTTGTACTGTCTCGTCATTCACGCACCCGCCTTGCCGGCTTTACCGCTTACGCTGTTCTTCCTTACAGAGTCATTCAGCCGCAATCGAGACCAGGGGCATTTCCGTAAAGGATTAATCCTTTCGATTTCCAGCCGTTGAGCATTGATGTTACAAAGTTGAGCTGGATGTTTTTTCAACAGCCCGCCTCTCACGCATCCAAAATTACGGCAGCGTTAGTTGCCAGGCACTGCGCCCATGCGTCGCGGCATAGAGCTTCCGCGCACCTGGCACGATCGTAAGACCTGCGACCTCGACCATGGGAAGGCCGGTTCCGGCGACCACCCAATCGGATGAACCATTCGCGCGTCGCAGTACACCCCAATCATTCGCAACGTAAAGATCGCCATTCGAATCATGGGCGATACCGTTTGCGGGGAAGTCAGGGAACGCCGTCGGCCCTGATCCATCGAGATTCGTCCATGTTGCGGTGCCGGCACCCTGGTCATACGTCACTGAGAAGACATGTCCCGGCGTCGCTGGAGTCAGCGAGCTATAACTTGAATAGGAAACCCAGGCGTGATTCGGGTTCGCTGGATCGACGAAGATACCGCTGATGAACCTGGCAGGGCTATTCGTATCGAACGTGTCAAGGCGCGTGAATGTGACGCCGGTGTTCGTGGTATCGGCATTCTTGGAGATGAAGACGCGCCCAATCGTAGTCGCCGCCCACAGTGTGCTCGTGTCGTTCGGAGTTCGCGCAAGCGCGACGACGTTTCCGCCGGCACGTGTCGTCCCACGGTAATCTCCGGCGCTTGCTGTTAGATCTGTTGCACCAGCAGGGCCGATCCGGACGAAGTCACCGCAACCGGGGTTGAAACTCGACGTCGTAAACTCGGGGCAGTTCGCTTCGAGGAACGCCTGGCTACCAGCCCAATCCTGGGTACGCCACACGCTCAACGAGCCTTCGAAAATGGTTCCAGCGCTCGCAGGATCAGCGATAATCGGCGAATAGAACTGCGCGCCTTCACCACTGGCTCTGATTGGACCGCTGGCAATAACCCACTTCAAGGGATCGCCATTCTGGAAGTTCACATCGTGGGCATTATTCGTGAATGAGTTAAGCCGTAGCGCCGAATTGCCAATGTTGAAGCCAGACTGACCGCCATCGCCGTACATGATCTGCGGCCAGGTGACGGCGGAGCCGATCGTCTCGAACGTGCCGTTGTCCTGTGTGCCACCCTGAAGATGCTTGGGATTATCGGCTGCAACTGACAGGCTCTGGAATTGCAAGGTCGAAAGCCCTTTGTTCAGATTGTAGAGGTACGTCGCGACTGCGGAGAGCAACTGCTGGCAAGTTGCAAGGTCTGTGCCGCTCAGGCCGCGAGCGATACACTGAGATGAGATGTCGGCAAACGCTCCGCTGGAGCGTACAAGCCCACCATCCGAGCCGAAGATCGCTGCGTTCGTTCCCGGAATCTCTACGATAGCGTGCTGATCTGGATGCATTCCATTCGGGGCAATTGGATTCGGCTGACAGCAGGTGTCGGGCGGCGTTGGATTCGTTGTTGCATCCCATGTCAAATCGGTAAAGGTCACGCCGGCATCTGTTGAGCGGAGGAATGCGCGACCGTTGTTCCTGAAACCGTAGTTGGTGTAGTTAAAGATGCCGCCCAGGTATACGACGTCGGGTTTTCCCGGAGGCGAATAAACCACATTGTCGTACACGCATTGGGCGCCCCCAACCGCTGGGTCACCGCAATAATTTAGCGTCTGGTTCGGTGCCGTTGATGCCTGCTGCACGGCTGTCAGGTCAGTGAAGTTTGCGTCGGTAGCGGTCACTGCATCGTCTGTGCGGTACAGCCGCGCCTGATTCGCCGCGCTGATGCTGGTATTTCCGACGCCCACATACATTCGCGTAAATCCACCCGCAATCGGCGTGACGGCGAACGACGCCCGATCAGTATTTAGCGTGGCGTTGAGCGCGTTTTTCATCTGCGTCCAACTGGTGCCGTTATCGCTTGAACGCCACACGCCACCTCCAACGTTGTTCGGGCAGATATTGTTCGACGGGAACGGAGCGGCATACACTATATTTGCCGAACTCGGATCTAACGCCGCCTCGTGAACACCGCGCGTTGAACCGAAGCTGGACTGGATGATGCCGGCGCTGCCTGGGAGTGTCGGATTCAGACAAATGTCTTGATAGTTCAAAAGCGTGAAGTTCGTCCCGCCGTCAGTGGACTTCCATAATCCGTACGGCGGAAGGCCGGGAGCACTGCTTCCGGCACCACCTGTAACCGAGCTGATCCCACGTACCCCCCGCGCGGATGCAACGTACATGATACTCGGATTGGCAGGATCGATAACAATCGAGGAGATCGCACGACCATCGAATGCAGGACCAGTGTAAGCGGGAGCTTGCTGAAAGCCGCCGGACCCGACGACGCACGTGCAGTCAACGCCCCGAAGCCAGCCTCCGAATCACCCGACGCGTTAGGCTCACCGGTGCCAGCGTAAAGTGTGTTATGGGCAGCATCGTAGGTAAGAGTACCGATTGCATTCGTTGAAAAGCTGCCGGACACAAACGTCCAGCTAGCCCCATTGCCTGAAAGTGCATTGTTGGTCTGCCAGACCCCGCCTCCAGCAGCTGCCGCCCATACTCGGCATCTCGTGTTATTGCAGCTCGGATCGATGGCAAGTGCGGTAATGCGGCCGGAGGTGAAATACTCAGCGCTGCTGAAGGTCAATACATTTGGATCATCGGCCTTGCTTGGCCCGGCTAGAGTCCATGTGCCCACGGTATTTCTGTTCCGCTGCGACTTGATTCTTTTCCAAGCCTGCTGGGCATTTGACGTCAATTGAAATGGGACGTATGCGCGCCCGGCCGCACGATTCGAGTAATTCTCTTCAGCTGCGGCCATTGGTCCGCCCTCTTGTTGGGGACCGGGGATGGCTAGTTTGTTTCTAAACAGGGCAGCGCGATTTTGACGTACTTTGTCGATCGTGTCTTTGTTGTCCGCTTTCGCCCATGACAAGGGGCCCGACGATTCCACCGCGACAAAAGCCATTGCGGCTGCCGCGGACAATAACGTCACCGCACTTGCGGTGCGCACTAGTGAGAAGAGATAAGTCGACTTAAACTGACGTGGAGTTTTCATGTATTTTAAGCTGCCAACTAGTTGTTGCTGAAGTTTGGGGCGAGCATGGCGGTAAAAAGCCTTTAGGTGGTAGGACATTGAT
>QHRI01000214.1 GCA_003221375.1 Verrucomicrobiota bacterium | reverse complement strand
CTGTGCATGTGGCGATGTATTTCGCTCCATCGACACCCGTACGAAAGTCGGCATAGCGTTCCTGGAATACTCGAGCAAAGGCCAGCTCGTCCCGGACGATATCACCGTGGAGCTTTGGCGAGAGGCAATCGATGCGGCTGTGGAAGCCCATAAATTTAAGCCGGATATCGACACACTCGTGTTGGACGGTATTCCGCGGAATGTTGGCCAGGCCAAGATTATGGGGGAAATGATCGATGTTAAAAAAGTCTTTCATCTCGCGTGCCCGAGTCGCGAGACGCTTTTTTATCGGCTCAAAAAACGCGCCCTGAAGGACAACCGCCTCGACGATGCAAACGAGCGGGTTATCCAACGACGCCTCGATATTTACGAAACGGAATCGAAGCCAGTGCTTTCGTATTATTCGAATGAGCTGGTGACCGTGGTTGACGCGACTCAGCCGCCCGCGAAAGTTCTGCTCGATATTCTAAAGAGCCTGAACGGCGTGTATGAGCCAGCAGCAGTTTGAAAATTTTACAGCATCCAGCCTCTACTGTGAAAAGTGCCGGACCGCTATGCCCGTGCGGGAGCGGCTGCTTTTAGTCCTCCCGGACAAGGAGATTTTCGATTATCTCTGTACTGGGTGTGGGTCGTCGGTAGGCCGGCGCGAGATCACGGCTGGCGAAAAGGTCATGGCGCAAGCGATGGCTGGACGACGTCCGCGTCGCGCCACCAGGCTACGTTAAGCTGGCGCCGTAATTCGGCATGCGCATCCTTTTCATCGGCACCGGCGACATCGGCATGCCGACACTGCAGGCTTTACTGAAGTCGGAGCATGAGATCGTTGGCGTTGTCACGCAGCCCGACAAGCCGGTCGGGCGTGCTCAAACAATCGAACCACCGCCGATTAAAAAAGCGCTCGCCGCAACGAAGATTCGAGTTTTGCAACCGGCGCGGATCAAAGATCGACAGGCAATTGAAGAAATTCACGCGTTAACGCCGGATGTGATCGTCGTCATGGCTTATGGGCAAATCCTGCCAAGTGACATTCTTGAAGTTCCAAAGATTACCTGCTTGAATCTGCACGCCTCACTCTTACCACGTTGGCGCGGAGCAGCGCCGATCCAGGCAGCGATAGCGGCGGGCGATCGCAAGACCGGCATCACGGTGATGTACATGAACGAGGGGCTAGACACCGGAGACATCCTCTTGCAGTGCGCAATCGATATCGAGCCGACTGATACGGGTGGGTCCTTGCATGATCGACTCGCGAAGGTCGCGCCTGAAACGCTACTGGAATCCTTGGAGTTGTTAGAGAACGGACGCGCGCCGCGCATTCCGCAGCACGACGCACTCGCGACTTACGCCTCGAAACTGAAACGCGAAGACGGCAAGATTGATTGGACGAATCCAGCTGACGCAATTGAGAGAAAAATCCGCGCGTTCGATCCGTGGCCGGGTGCGTTTATGAAATACGATGGGCAAAATCTGAAGATTTTTTCCGCCACCATTCTAGCCCTTCGCGGAACGCCCGGGGAAATTTTGCAAAGTGAAAAGGAACTCGTCATTGCAGCTGGTGAAGGCGCGTTATCGCTTGGCCAAGTGCAGTTGGAAGGAAAACGACGCATGACAGCGGCGGAATTTCTGCGCGGACACCGCACGTTGTCGTCCTGAGCGGAGCGAAGGATCTAGCAAAGGCGCGAAGGCTACACATACGTACATTGTGTGATCAGTAAGCTTGTGTGAGGCCCCTCGTCGTCTCCGGGACTCGGATGACACGCGTCTTTATGCTTTCCAAGATCGATGTCTTCTGTTGATCATTATGGGTTCCTGATGCAAACGGAGCAGCCAGCGTATAAACGCATCGTTTTGAAACTAAGCGGTGAAGCCGTGCAAGAGCGCGGCGGGCGCGACAACATTTCGCCCACGGTCGTGCGTGAGATTGCCGAACGGATCAAAGAAGTCCGCGATCTCGGAGTGCAGGTATCAGTTGTAATTGGAGGCGGAAACATCTGGCGCGGTTTGTCAGCCTCCCATCGCGGCATGGACCGCACCACCGCGGATTACATGGGAATGCTTGCCACCGTGATCAACGCACTGGCGTTACGCAGTACGCTTGATCAAATGGGTGTCGAGACGCGTGTCCAGTCGGCCATCGACATGAGAAATGTGGCAGAACCATTCATTCTGGGACGCGCCATTCGTCATCTTGAACTTGGTCGTATTGTCATTTTCGCCGCCGGCACGGGCAATCCGTACTTCTCTACGGACACAACGGCGGCGCTTCGCGCAAGCGAGATTCGCGCCGATGTGATTCTGAAAGCTACCAAGGTAGACGGTGTCTACGATCGCGACCCTAACAAGGATCCAGACGCGCGCCGCTTCGACCAGCTCACTTTCTCCGATGCGCTTGCGAAACGTTTACAGATTATGGATTCAACCGCATTCAGCCTTTGCATGGACAACAAAATACCGATTGTTGTTTTTGATATGAATAACCCCACCAATATCCGCGATGCCGTGCTTGGGCGAAAAGTCGGGACACTGATTTGCGATGAACTTCCACCGAAGTAAGAATTCAGCGATATGAGCAAAGATGACATTCTTTTGGACGCCGAGATGTCGATGGAGAAGAGCGTCGACTACATGGTGCATGAATTTGCCGCCGTGCGTACTGGCAAGGCGTCGCCCGGGTTGGTCGAAAACGTCGACGTTCACGCTTACGGATCGACCATGAAACTCAAGCAGCTTGCGTTGATTACGACTCCTGAGCCGCGTCTGCTCGTTGTTCAGCCTTTTGACGCCGGCACAGTGCAGGACATCGAGAAAGCGCTCAAGGAATCGAAGATCGGCATCATGCCCGCAGTTGATGGGAAAATCATTCGACTGCCAATCCCGGAATTATCAGAAGAACGGCGCAAAGAGCTGGTACGTTCGCTGAGCAAAATGGCCGAGGAAGCGCGTGTGCGTGTGCGTGCCAACCGGCGCACTGCAATCGACGAAGCGAAAAAACTAAAAGCTTCAGGCGAATTGACGGAAGACGGCTTTCGCGATGCGGAGGAGGAAGTGCAAAAACTAACTGATCGCTTCGTCAAATCGGTCGACGATCATCTCAAGCACAAGGAAGCGGAAGTCATGAAGGTGTAGTTCCGGCGAGGTTGGGTACCGCACGCGTCCGGCGTGTTCGTTTCGGCGTTGCGCCGAATTTCTTTGACTCTGGTCGCTTCGAGATGGTATCGAATGGCAGGAAAGTTCGCGATCGTGAGACAGGCTCGTCAAGCCGCGAGACGCGCGCTCTACACAAGCCGCCCCAGGCACGCTGCGCATGTTTCGACACTCTTCTAAACCGCAAAACTTTCGCCGCAGGAGCAGTGCGCGACGGCATTCGGATTGGTAACTTTGAAGCCGCCTTTTTGCAGGTCTTCGCTGTAATCGAGCACCGAGCCGCTGACAAAAAGGGCGCTCTTCGGATCGACGACCAGCCGGACATTTGAGATCGGCACCAGAATATCTCGCTCCTTCGGGCCATCTACCAGATCCATGACGTATTGTAGGCCGGAGCATCCGCCGCCGACCACCGCCAGACGTAACGCTCCCTCTGGCTTGCCCTTTTCCTTCAGCAGCGACTCTAGCTTGCGAGCCGCTGTCTCGGTAACGCCGATCAGCCGTTCGTTGCCGATCTTATAATTGGTAGCGGTGGATTCCATGGTCATCGGAAAACATTAGGAAAACAGCAACGCAGGGATCGCATTTTCAACTTTTTCTTGCTCCGAACTCGTTCTTTCTCGATTCAAAATATTTTCTTCCGCGATCGCCTTAACTTCGGCGAGCGTCGACACATGTGCAAAGTTCTCACGCAACCGTTTCGCATTGGGCATCGTCCGCGAATAAGCCATCAGGCGCGAGCGCATCGATCGAATTGCCGGTTCCTCTGCGGCCCATTCGCGAACCGCGAGCTGGCAATGGCGCAGAACCAGGTTCCACTTTTCCGATAGGCTGGGTGCGTCCACCATCTGTCCGCTGGCGAGATACTCTTTGATCTGATTGAAGATCCATGGGGCGCGCATGGCCGCGCGACCGATCATTGCGCCCGCGACTCCGTTTTCACGCCGTCGTTTCGCGATGTCGGCGGCACTGGATAGGTCGCCGTTTCCGATAACCGGAATCGGAACAGCAGCGGCAACTTCGCCGATGATATCCCAATTCGCGGCGCCCCCATAACCTTGCGCGCGCGTGCGACCGTGCACAGTTATCGCTGCGATTCCTGCATCAACGAGCAGTCGTGCTACACGCGTGGCATTGATTGAATTGGCATCCCAGCCAATGCGAATCTTGGCCGTCACCGGCACTGGCGCGATCGCTCGAACTACCGCAGTCGCGACGCTGGCCAAAGTCGGACAATCTTTTAACAATGCGGAGCCGCCATTTCTGGAGACTACTTTTTTG
>QHRI01000213.1 GCA_003221375.1 Verrucomicrobiota bacterium | reverse complement strand
ATCCCGGAAAGCGCGCGTTCTTCTCAAACAGACGCAACGGTTGTCGATCCTGTCGAAAAGCGGCAAGAAAACGCGCGTTCTGTTTTCGGGCAAACCGGATCACGCGCAATTTTGTGATCATGATTGACCAACTGAAGATGGAGACGACAGCAAGCAGAGTGAGAACGAGTTTTCCCGCGATCGTCGCGTGATCGAACGCAAAAAGGAGACCGCCGCCGACCGCTATGATTTCCAGCATTCCCGCGTCACCGGCTTAAGTAATAACGCCGTTTTGCAGAAACAAAAGGAAAGATTCCAAATGACGAATGACGAATGAAGCTCCAACGCATCAAATGGCGAAAACTGTCTGAATCTTTTATCATCGATTTCCTCATTAGGCATTAGTCATTTTTTTGTGGGTATGTCGGTCGCATTTTTGCCACTGCAACAAAACCGAGGCCAATCGCGATCAGGAAGAATGAAAAGAATTGGCCGCGCGTGAACGGACCTATCAGTGTTGCGTCAGGCTCGCGGAAATATTCGACTACGATTCGAAAGATTGCATAACAGATAAAGAATAATCCGGTCAAAACGCCATTTGGTTCGCGCCTGCGCGTGCGCACGAACCACAAAATCGCGAACAAGACGATTCCTTCGAAAAAAGCCTCATAAAGTTGTGAGGGATGGCGCGGCGAAAGAATTGAGCGCAATGCCGTCGCCACTTGTGGCTGGCTGCGAACTGCGCCGACGATTGTGTCCGGCGTAGCGAGCGACGGGTCGATTCGCGCGCATACCGTCACCGCTCGCTCGGCTTCCCGGGGATGATCGAATAGTTCCTTGGGGAATTGCATCGCCCAGGGGACCTTCGTCAGCCGCCCATAAAGCTCGCCGTTGATGAAATTGGCGCAGCGTCCGAAGAACAAACCGACCGGCGCAGTGACAACCAGATTGTCGCCCAGGTTTGTCCACGAGATTTTGTGCCGGTGCGCGAAATACAAAGTGAAAAGCAATACGCCGATCATTCCGCCGTGGCTGGACATTCCGCCTTCCCAAACACGGAAGATCGACAGTGGCTCACGTAGCATTTCGGGTTTGTAGAAGAAAACGTACCCGAGACGCCCGCCGATAATCACACCAAACAGAGCGCAGCCAGTGATGAAGTCGCCTACTCTTTGTGGCGGCAAATCAGCAAAGCCGCGTTTAGCCAGCCAGAGTAGGAGGAGATAGCTGGAGATAAACGCAAGTACATAAGCCAAACCGTACCAGCGCGGGCCAACACTGTCGTGAACCCGAAAGATAATCGGATCGAGATTGTGCAGATAATACGCGAGCATCGCGCGGACTTTCGCTGTCAATCCGAGCGAAGTCGAGGAATCCCGCTACGGAACCTTAAAGGTAGTTTCACGGGATCCTTGGACCCCGCGGAGTTTACACCCTGAGTGAGCGAAGTGAGTCGAATGGGCTTCGCTCAGGCTGACCGTGTTGTTTTTGCGCGCGACGCGTTCAGCACTTTTCGCAAGAATGGCGCCGTGCGACTCACGCGGTTCTTTGCGACTTGTTCCGGCGTGCCGGCAGCGACAACTTTGCCCCCATCCGCCCCGGCCTCCGGGCCCAGATCAACAATGTAATCGGCTTCTGCGATCACGCTGAGATTGTGTTCGATCACAATCACCGTGTTTCCTTCGTCGACGAGCCGATGCAGCACGTTGAGAAGCAATTCAATATCGGCCATGTGCAGCCCGATAGTAGGCTCCTCGAGCAAATACAATGTGGAGCCTGGCTTGCGCATCTTGCGAATCCGCTCATTGGCCGCGCGGCTGACCCCCCGCTTGAGTTGCGTGACCAGCTTCAGCCGCTGCGCTTCGCCGCCGCTGAGCGTTGGACTCGGTTGTCCCAGCTTGAGATAGCCAAGACCGGTATCGACCAAAAGGGAGAGCGGGCGCGCAATCTTTGGATGCGCCGAAAAGAATTGCGCTGCTTCCTCGATTGTCATTTCCATCACGTCGCCAATCGATTTCTCGTTGTAGAGCACCTCAAGCGTTTGCGGATTGTAACGTTTGCCGCCGCAATCTTCGCATGGCACGTAGCTGCGCGGCAGAAAATTCATCTCCAGTTTGATCACGCCCTGACCCTTGCAAGTCTCGCAACGACCACCTTCGGCGTTGAACGAAAATCGGCTGGCAGAATATCCACGCACGCGCGAGACGGGTAATTGCGCATAAAGATTCCGGATCTCGTTGAACACTTTGACGTAGGTGCCCGGCGTCGAGCGCGAGGTCTTACCGATCGGTGATTGATCGACTTCATAAACAGCTTCGATTTCTCGCGCACCGCTAACCAGTTTGAAGAGATCGCCATTCCCTGCCCTTTTCCCTTGTTTCAGCTGCTCGCACACTGCAGGCCAGATGACCTCGTGCATCAATGTGGACTTACCGCTGCCGGAAATTCCGGTGATTACTGAAAGCCTGCCAACGGGAAACCGAACGTCGACATCTTTCAAATTATTTGCTCTCGCTCCACGGACTTCGATCCAGTTTTCGATGTTCCGCAGAGATCGACGTGACCCGCGGATGGGATGGCGAAGCGGCGATTTCAAACAACGTGCCGTCTCAGAATGTGCGTTTCGCTCGACGTCGCGCAGCGTGCCCGTCGTCACGACTTCTCCACCGTGAATTCCAGCACGCGGACCAAGATCGATGATGTGATCGGCGCGCCGCATCGTTTCCTCATCATGCTCGACAACAATCAATGAGTTCCCTTTGTTCCGCAGCGCGGTGAGTGTGTCGAGCAGGCGCAAGTTATCGCGCGGATGAAGACCGATCGTCGGCTCATCCAACACGTAAAGAACGCCCCGTAGATTCGAGCCAAGTTGTGCTGCCAATCGAATCCGCTGCGATTCTCCGCCGCTCAACGTCTTCGCCGAGCGTCCGAGTGCGAGGTAGCCGAGGCCAACTTTTTCCATGAATCGCAATCGCTGTTGAATTTCGGGAATGAGACCGGCAGCAATGGTTTGAGGCGTTCCCCGGAATTTCAATTTCTCCGAACCGTGGCAACTCGGACATTCGCGCGCCTCGCCTTCCTCGATCCATTCAGACTCGCGCTCTGCGGCAAGCTCGGTTTCCAGAATCGATTCGCTGTCCGAGCTTGCAGCAGTCTGCAGATCCTGGTCCCAAATTTCGCCGAATCCGCCGCATTCTTCGCACGCCCCGTGAGGGGAATTAAACGAAAATAAACGCGGGTCGAGCTCCTCGAACGCGCGGCCGCAGTTTGGGCAACTCATTTCGGTGCTTAAAACTGTCAGTCGATTTTTTGAATCAAGCAGACGTGCGGTGCCGCGACCAATCTCTAACGCTCGCCCGGCAAACTCACGCGCTTTCGCGATTCGCTTCCGATCGATCAGACCAACGAGCACATCAATGGTATGCTCTTTGAACCGCTCGAGTTTTTGAAAATGCGAGATAGGAACCAGTTTTCCATCCACGTAAAGGGTGTCGAATCCCTGGCGCTCCGCCCAGCGGGCGACTTCGGTGTGAAAACCTTTTCGAGCCTTGACCAATGGCGCAAGCACTCTCACCGGCCCGCGTTTGGCTATTGATTCAATTTGTTTCGTAATGGCGGCGAGACTTTGTTTCTCCACGGGCAAATCGCAGTCCGGACAAAATTGCGTTCCGGTTTTTGCGAAGAGCAGCCGGAGAAAGTGGTACACCTCCGTCACCGTAGCGACGGTCGATTTCCCTCCGCCGCGCGTGACCCGTTGCTCAATCGCTACGCTGGGAGGCAATCCGCTGACTAAATCGACATCCGGTTTTTCCAGTTGCTCGACGAATTGCCGCGCATACGGCGACATGCTGTCGAGAAAACGTCGTTGTCCCTCCGCGAAGAGAATATCAAATGCGAGCGTCGATTTACCGGAGCCACTCAGACCAGTAATGACCACCATTTGCTCCCTGGGGATTTTGACATCGATGTTCTTCAGGTTGTGCTCGCGCGCGCCGTGGACGTGGATTGCGCCGCCTCCATTCAGTCGAAAACGCGGCGCTTCCTCTGCGGCTCGCGCCAGCTCCACGCTGTCATCCTGAGCGTAAGCGAAGGATCTCTCCAACTCGCGGGACGCTTTGTGAGGTACCTCGCCGTCTTCGCGGCTCGGGATGACATACGGTACTGTGCAGGATTTGCGGAGCACATTTCTGAGAAATCGCCCGGTGTACGATTTCTGTATCTTCGCGATTTGCTCTGGAGTTCCAACAGCGACCACCTCCCCACCTGCGTCTCCTGCTTCTGGACCCAGATCGACAATCCAATCGGCGCATTTGATCACTTCGAGATTGTGCTCGATCACCACGATGGAATGACCGCGATCGACCAGCCGCTGAAATAATCGCAGCAGCATCGCCACGTCATCGAAATGAAGTCCCGTGGTTGGTTCATCAAAGATAAGCAAATTGCCGGAGGCTTTTCCATTTGGGCGTTGGCTGTTGGGCGTTGAACGTTCGACGTTTTCTGTCTCAGCCAAATGCCTGACAAGCTTCAACCGCTGCGACTCACCGCCGGATAATGTGTTCAACGGCTGCCCCAGCCGCAGATAGCCAAGCCCGACCTGTTCAAGCACGCGAAGTGGTTCGGACAATGTCTTGTCCTCTCCGATTTGCGCGAAAAAATCGATCGCTTCGCTTACGGTGAGCTTCAGCAGATCGTGAATTGATTTTCCGTGCAGTTGAAGTTTCAGTACGTGCGGCTGAAAGCGCTTGCCTTCGCATTCTGCGCAGCGCACGAAGAGGTCACTCAAAAATTGCATCTCAATTTTCTCGTATCCCGTGCCGGAGCAACGTTCGCAGCGACCGCTGCCGGAATTAAACGAGAATGCGCCCGCCGTCAGTCCCTGTGACATTGCTTCCGGTTGAGCCGCGAACAATTCTCGAACGCGATCGTAAAGCCCCAAGTACAGCAGCGGTGTTGACCGGGGCGTGCGCGCAAGCGGCGCCTGATCAACCATGATTACGTCACAGATGCGATGCCCCCCGGTCACAGATTTACATGCACCCAGTTCCGGATCGGACGTTTGCCCCTTCGCAATCAGCAGATTGCGGTAAAGCACGTCGTGAATCAGAGTGGATTTCCCGGAACCGGAAACGCCGGTGACGCATGTGAAAACGCCCAACGGAAGTTCGACGTCGATGTTCTTCAGGTTATGCTGTCGAGCGCCAATAATCTTGATCAAGGAGCTCGATTTTCTGCGTGACGCTGGAGCCGAAATTGATTTTTCGCGCGTAAGATAATCGCGCGTAAGAGATGGAGCCGGCGCGCCCTCGCGCCGGTTTTCGCCCATCGTACGGCGCGAGGGCGCGCCGGCTCCATTTACAAATTGGTCTAGCGAACCATTCCAAACCAACTGGCCGCCGTGCTCGCCGCGGCCTGGACCGATATCAATCAAATTATCACCGGCCCGAATGATTTGTTCTTCGTGCTCGACCACGAGCAACGTATTGCCTTT
The DNA here is from genome assembly GCA_003221375.1 of Verrucomicrobiota bacterium. Taxonomy (GTDB): domain Bacteria; phylum Verrucomicrobiota; class Verrucomicrobiia; order Chthoniobacterales; family UBA10450; genus Udaeobacter. Next base: position 2,888 of record QHRI01000213.1, on the reverse strand, counting down.
GTCGCGCAAGTTATGCATCACACGCACGAGCCGGCCAACATCGCGCGGATGCAAACCAATGCTCGGTTCGTCCATGACGAAGAGTGTGTTGACCAGCGATGCACCAAGGCAGGTTGTGAGATTTACCCGTTGCACTTCGCCGCCGCTCAAAGTGCGCGTGGATCGGTCGAGCGTGAGATAGCTAACGCCCACTTCGCACAGATAATTGAGGCGCGCGCAGATTTCGTCACGCAACATTCGTGCGGTTGAATCGTTCGATGAAATCTTGACCGCCGACAGAAAATTCCGGGCATCCAGTATCGAAAGCGCTTGGAATTCGGGAACCGTTAAACAAGGAGGGGCGGTTTCCAATCCGCCCTTTTGGGACGGTGAACTAGAGACCTCCGCTCCTTGAATCTTATAATTGAGCGCTTCGGGCTGATATCGTCCCCCGTTACAGCTCGGACAGGTGATGTAAGCCCGATAGCGGCTGAGCAAAACGCGCACGTGCATCTTATAAGTCTTGCTCTCAAGCCAGCGAAAGAATCCACGGACCCCATACCACCGATCATTTTCGTAATCTTCGTCTGTATAATCGCCCGATCGTTTCTCGCCTTCGATGACGAAGTTCTGGTCGGCCTTCGGTAATTCTTCGAAGGGAACATCGATATCGATCTCTTTTTGTGCGCAGGCTCGAAGTAAATCTTTCTGCGATTCGCCGAACTCGGCACCGCGAAAAACGCGCACCACGCCTTGTTTAATGCTCAGACTGCGATTGGGAATCGCCTTGTTTAGATCAATTGCGATGGTACGACCAAAGCCTCGACATTCCGGACACGCGCCGAGTGGATTATTGAAACTGAACAACCCAGCTGTAGGCGGGCGAATGTCGAGGTCGCAATAGGCGCAATGCCAGCCAGTGGAGAACGGGAACTCGCGATCGGTGATTGGCGATCCGTGATCCGTTGGACGTTGGGCAGTCTCCGACCTCGGAATAATATTGATCTTGCCTTTCCCAAAGCGCAGCGCGGTTTCGATCGCCTCGATCAATCGTGCACGGTTTTCCTCCGAGATCGCAACGCGATCCTGAATGACCTGCACACGCGCCCCAAGTCGCTTGAATTTTGGATCGACGTCGACGCGCACGACTTCGTTATCGATCCATACCCGCAAATATCCCTGTTGCTGAAGAAATTCGAAGAACTTGCGCGGTTCGGTTTTCGGTGGAACGGCAATCCAGAAAGTGACAAGAACAGTTTTCGCTGCGCAGTGGTGCAATACCTGGTGACTGATTGACTGCGCGGTTTCCTGGCGAATTTCGCGGCTGCAATTCGGACAAAATGCGGGGGCAACGCGCGGCCAGAGTAACTTCAGATAATCATTGATCTCCGTCATCGTGCCGACGGTCGAGCGTGAGCTCTTGACTGGGTTCGCCTGTTCGATGGCAATCGCAGGAGGAATACCGCGGATGTCGTCCACGCGCGGCTTGTCCATGCGGTCGAGAAATTGCCGCATATAGGGACTAAAGGTTTCGACGTAACGTCGCTGGCCTTCGGCGTAAATCGTCTCGAATGCCAGACTCGATTTGCCGCTGCCGCTGGGGCCCGTGACGACCGTCAATTTCCCCAGCGGAAGGTCGACATCGATCCCTTTGAGATTGTTCTGCCGCGCCCCACGAACCTCAATGAAATCCTTCGCGATTGGTACCCTGAGATGTTCTTTGCTCGCAATCTTCGAACCCACTGGAAATATTCGCTGCCAGTCAACCGATTCGCAAATTTCCACGAGATAAAACCGCGTGGCATACCGAACGAAGTGAGGGACTTCTCCTACGAAGTTTGTGGCACGCCGTGAAGCTAGCGTGATCGATCACCCTTTGAGGGGTCCCTCGCTCCGCTCGGGATGACGATCGCGGATGGTTATTCAGCGAACCGCGCGACGAATTGTTCGCGCTGTTTCAGTAATTCCTCCGGAACAACCCCGCCGAGCGAGTCGAAAAACTTTTTGTGTTCGGCGAGTTCTTTTTGCCATTCCCCGTGATCGATTCCGAGAAGATCGGCGACAGATTTGTGATCGATTTCGAGACCATCAAGGTCGAGATCATGCGGAGTGGGTAACCAGCCCACTGGCGATTTGACCGCCCCGCCGTTTTGTTCGCAGCGATCGATGATCCATTTGAGCACACGCATGTTCTCGCCGAAGCCGGGCCAGAGAAATTTTCCATTCGCGCCTTTTCGAAACCAGTTCACGTTGAAGATAAGCGGCGGATTGGTGAGGCGTTTTCCTATGTCCATCCAATGCCGAAAGTAATCACCGATGTTGTATCCGCAGAAAGGCAACATCGCCATCGGATCGCGTCGTACTTGTCCGACGGCGCCCGTCGCGGCTGCGGTTGTCTCGGAGGCCATGGTAGCGCCCAGATAAACGCCATGAGTCCAATCGAACGCCTCGTAAACCAGTGGCACGGTGTCGCTACGGCGGCCGCCGAAAATGATGGCGCTGATCGGAACGCCTTCGCCTTTTTCCACATCAGGATTGAGAGCAGGATTATTGCGCATCGGGGTGGCAAACCGGCTGTTGGGGTGCGCCGCTTTTTCTTTTGAGTCCGGCGTCCAATCGTTCCCACGCCAATCGATGGCGTGTTTGGGTGGCGGTCCATCTTTTCCTTCCCACCAAACATCAGCGTCATCAGTGAGCGCGACGTTTGTATAAAGCGTGTCGTGCTGGATCGATTTCATCGCATTCGGATTCGATTTATAGCTTGTGCCGGGAACAACACCGAAATATCCGTTCTCCGGATTCACGGCGAACAAACGCCCGTCACGAATTTCCATCCATGCGATGTCGTCGCCGACGGTCGTCACTTTCCAGCCTTTGAAGTGCGCCGGCGGAATCAACATCGCAAAATT
>QHRI01000212.1 GCA_003221375.1 Verrucomicrobiota bacterium | reverse complement strand
AGCAAGCACGAAAATCAACATCGTCCAAGCGTTGGGAGTAATCGGCAGCTTAAGGAGAAGCCGCGTGATTACGCGTGAGATCGGGCGGTTCAAAAACTTCGAAACCATTCCGTCCTGCGATTTGCCGCTGTGGCGAAGGAGGTGTTTTTCGCTGGCGACAATTTCGCTCGGCTGCGCCAGAAAACGCCAGTGCTCTTCCTCAGCACGGGTCGCGATTCGACAGGTTCTCTCGAACTGCTCGAAGAGTCGTGGCCACGCTCCCGTTAGATCGACAATCGGTTGCTCGATCTTTACCGGGGGCGTCGCGGGAAAAAACTTCGACAAACCATTTCGCGCGATGAACAAGTGCGTAGCGAGAACGCGAGCTCCCGGTTCAACCGAACCGGAAGCTTCGGTTAACCGGACACGCGTGATTCGCTGGTGCTTGGGCAACTGTCGCTCTGAAAGCGGAATTTCCGGTTTCCAGAAAACGACAATCTCAATCTTGTTTGCCGTTCCCATTGCTTTAGCGAATTCATCGAGCCCCAGCACGAGCCGATCGAGCTGGCGCAATCCGGCGATCTGCCAATTGGCCGATTCATCACCTAAAATCACGACGCGATCGAAACCGTGGTGCTCCTCGATCATGGAACGCAAGCCTGATCTGCGTGGAAAGATGAAGTTAACAAATTTTTAAGAGTAAGGAGCATCGCCATCGTCAGTGAGATGCCAAATGTACCCAGGTCTTTGAGTTTTGAAGGCGTTTCTCCAATACTTCCGCGGGCAGCAGATCGCGGAACTTGTCGTATTCAGGACGGCCTCCGCGAAATGGACCGCGCGCTCGATGTTTTCTTCTTCATTGAACATTAGATAACAAACTAGACGCTGGGCCTCCACGTCGTATGCGCACTGTTTCGGGTCAGTCGTTAAAGCCGACGATAGATTGTTTCGCCGTTGATCACACCCTCCACGCGATATCCGGAAAGATAGGCGCGAAGCACCGGATATCGTGTCATGGGATGCCTCGACCAGAACGGGTCTACCGCTGACGTGTCGATGATAAGCACCGGGGGGTGTGTTTCCCAGTCTGCCTGAAACATCGCCCAAGTTTCCGGAATCATGCTTTTCCCTCTATCTCTCACCTCACGAGGCCGGATGGCGTAGGCGCCAACCAGGTGTGAACAGCTTACGAAACGCGTCGCCATCCGCCGGCCGGAGAAACTGTAGAGCCGTGGGGAACTTCCCCAAACAAAGATACGATCGTTCGATCTCGTCTCCTTGACGATCTGCTGAACAGTCGGGAGAAAATAGAGCGTCTGCGCTCTAACTATAAAGGCCACGATGAGAAAACCCATCACTGGGAGCGCGGCCGCACCGATAATACCTGTTCGGATCCATCGCCAGCATCGCTGAGGAGAACGTCGCTGTTTTGCGACAAAGCGCGAGAACGCCTGGCCCGCGAGAATCGACAGCGGCGGAAGCACTGCCAGATGATAATGTCCCGGAAATCGCCATCCAATAAAGATCGCAAGGTAGGTGAGGCCGAACCACAAAATAAGCAGAATCGCCTCGGAGGAGACAGGCTTCCGCCGCCAAAAAGACCTGAGCGTTTCAACCATCTGCCAGATGCCAAAATACCACAACAAACCCGATAGAAGAATCACAGCGAGATGGACTGTGACGAGACGTTTCAGAACATAACCGAAAGTTGTTTCGGCCTCGACGTAGCGAATCGCAAACGTCCAGGCCCACAGATACGCGTCATGCAAGTTTCCCTGCAACTGGTAGTACCAGGCCAGTGCGGCAATGACCGCGATGAATCCAATTACGACACCGCTACCTGCTGCCAAAACACGTGCGAACGAGTGGGAGCGGGCAATGAGCCAGCCATAAACGAGACACGCCAGCAGTACGCCCAAGTTCACGGCCGAAGGCTGCCGGATCAAGGTCGCTACCCCGACCAGTGCGCCGCTGAGAAACATTAGGCTCGAGGCCGGCTTTTTTTGCGCTTGAAGGAAGACAAGAACACTTAACGCGAGCGGAAGAGAGGCAAAAATCTCGCTGTTCGCGCCCAGCGTGTCACCTGGCCAGTAAGCATGGACGAAAATGACATAGCCAATGCCACTCCATGCTCCTGCCCAGTCGTCCGCCAATCGCGCACCGATTCGCCGCAACACGAGGGCGGTGGCCACGACGACAAATATGGCGAGGACGTGGACCGCACCGAGGTTGTTCCTCCCAGCTACTCGGAAAACGCCGGCGTAAATGTAATACATGCCCGGTGGCTTTGTATCCACCGCAGTGCGATAGAGCGCGCCACCGTCCAAGATATCGTTTGCGATCGTGCCGTAATAGGCCTCATCGGTCGTGTACAACGACGGCAAGAGCGTGGGCGCACGCAGGATGACGACCAAAGCGATGATGACCAAGTTGACCCAGCGGGATTGACATCGCGTCATAAGTGGGGGCCCTGCTCGATGCGGGGTATACTTTTCCTGAAAAATTCGATTGCTGCGCGCGAGCCTCCGGTCAAATCAGAAACGGGTCTAAAGCCAGCGCCTCGCGTAATCAAGACTCGCATGGAGAATGCAAAGCGGCGCACCAATCCAGCGATCGGTCCGTTGTAAAGTTGAAATACCTACAGGGAGATCCATTCCCCGCCCCTTTCTAATAGGGTCAAGCTTTGCGAAAAAATTTTGGCGGTCCGAGCAGTCAATTGTAGCGTCGAGGCGGTGTCAGCGCGAATGTCGGGCTGGGCGCCCGCTGCATCGAGCATATTTCCAGCAAAAAATGAATCAAGGCTCCCTTTCTCTTGATGTCTAACATCAATATCGCTCAGGCTCCTGACCCGCTTCGTCAGGCGTCACCGAGCAAACCGGAAATTGCGGAGGATGTACCACCGCCGGCAGTGGACGCCCCGGCACGCGTAGACCAAACCGGAGTCGAACTAAAACGCGGCGCGTTCTTGAACACGATCGCGATGTTGGCGTCGAATTTCCGCGGCATCTTCACATTCCTCGTCGCGCGGCTGCTGGGAGCAGCGGCGCTCGGCTTATACTCGGTTGCCTGGTCGACCACTGACATCATCAGCAAGATCGGTGTCCTCGGCCTCGATAATGCGATTACTACGTTTATCGCCCGCTCGGAAGCGGTTGTCGACCGGGCACGGAGCCGAGCGCTGTTTCGAGTCGCTGTAATCCTGGGAGTCGCGCAGTCCGTCGTTACTGCGGGCCTTGTGATAATAGGGCTCCGGTTTTTTAACAATCGTCTTCATGTGCAGCCACAAATGGCTTCGGCCCTTGCACTGGTTCTCTGCGCGATGCCAGGCTTGGCCTTGTATCGCATCAGTACGGCTGTTTCGCGGGGGATGAAGGTCATGCAGCACGATATCTACTCGCGCGGGATGACCGAGCCAATTGCGACAACACTCGCATTCCTGCTTGCACTTGCCGTCGGCTTCAAAGAATCCTCGCCGGAGGTGGCTGCAATCCTCGGAACGGCAGCGTCAGGACTCATTGCACTCGCGCTCGCCTCGACGTTGTTTCGCAATATTCCAACACACGCGGACGTTGTGTCGCCTTTCGCCGTAGCACGCTCGCTAATCGCGTATGCTGCCCCAATCAGCGTTTATCAGCTGATTAACGCCTTCATCTCGCGGCTGGATCTTCTCATGCTCGGGTACTTCGTTGGACGCGCGCCTGGTGTGACGCTTGCAACCGTCGGTATCTACAGTGCAGTCATCGGCACCGCGAACGGCCTGCGAAAAGTTAATCAGACTTTCAATCCCATTTTTGCGCCGGTCGTAGCCGGTATGACGGCTACTGGCGATCACGAGGTCGCTGCCGCTACTTACGCACGGCTGGCTCAGTGGATGCTGTGGATCTTGTTACCGCTTGTAGCGGTGTTGTCTCTCGCGGGCGGCACAATTCTGCTGATCTACGGCCCTTCATTTCAGCAAGGTGGCGTTTGGCTCGGAATCGTCGCCCTCGCCAGTGCTACCAACGCGTTCGTCTCATTAGGCGAGACCGTGATCATGGTGCAAAGACCGCATTTAAATCTTCTGCATTCTTCGATCACGTGCGCGGTCGCCGCGGGCAGCTTGCTTTGGCTCATTCCCCGCTTTGGCGCGATGGGCGCGGCTGTCGGCATTCTTTTGCCCTATATCGTCCAAGGCATCCTACGCTACGCAACACTGCGATGGGTGTTTCACTGGAAAGACTCGTGGAGCGATATTCGCCCGCCGCTGATTGCCGCGGGGATCGCGCTTGTTCCCGCTCTGGTGTGCCGCGCGTTTCTGGGCGGAATTGTCGGACAAATCACCAGCGCCGCGGCTTTTTTGGCAGTGTTCGGTGTTCAGTGGTGGGGACATCATACCCATCGCAAGGACGCACATTCCTAGTTAGGAAGCATGGACGTCCCAAGCATCGCGAAAAAATGCGATGATCTCATTGTTGAGTTTTTGACGACCGTGAATCTTGTTTAACGATAAGGTCCGTCGCTGCCGACGCACACTGCGCATCGTCGCCGAGCCCGGAACAACATATCTTTTCACGCCGCGCCGGCTGAGCCATGCGCTAATCCAAATATCATCGATGTAAAACGCCACCGGTGGGGCTTCTGAGTAATTCCAAAGCGATCGGTCGAAGAACCGGGGCTGCACAAGGTAACTTCCGCACCCAGTAATAACCGCCACCGGTCGTGGCTCGCGAAGGTCCTTCGCGTAAATCATTTTGGCATCGTCCCAATCCAAGGTGGACGGCATGGCAGCGCCGCGAAAGCAAAGGGCCGCGTCCGGCAATTGCTCGCTGTAGTAAAGATAAGTTTCAAGCGCATCGCGCGGATAGATGCGATCGTCGTCCACCACCACGATCAACGTATTCTGCCGCCCCGCTGCCAGCTCGTCCTGAATGGCGGCGATGAACTTCGTTGCCGGCCCCCAATCCTCGCGGCAGCGTAAGATCCGCACCCGTGGCAACCGGGAAATATATTTCGGCACCACATAAGGCCGCCGTTCACGAACCGAAAATTCCGGGATGGCCAGGACGATCTCATCCGGCGGGCGGGTTTGTTTTAGAAGGGATCGAATCGTCGGCCTCAAATTATTGATCCGATCAGGCACTGTCGATAGCGACACGATTACACGCCGATTATCGAACGTAGGTTTGGCGGCCAACGTTTCACGAATGAAGCGGACTTGTCGCCGACGCTTTCTATTACCAGGAAGCAGACGCTTAATACCCAGCGCACCCAAGATCAAAAGAACAGCGGAAATCAGCGGCAACATTGAGAGAAGATCGCCTAAAGCCTTGCGAGCCATTAATACGACTCGCCCCAACAATGAAATGGCTGCGCAGGAGATTCTTGCATCGAAGCGATAGTTAAAATAGGAATCAATGCGGTAGCAACAACAGATGCCTTGCGCGACAAGAAACCATTTTCCACGTTGTGAAAAAAGTCTTTATCACTGGTGCAAGCTCTGGCATCGGCCTCGCCGTCGCCAAATTACTGGTAGCCGAGGGTCATGAGGTTTGGGGTACGTCCCGTAATATAGAGCGCATCCCGAAAATGCCGCGATGGCACGCGGTCCGCCTGGATTTAAGCGATCCGCGCTCCATTGACCAGGCGTTCAATGCCGCCGTCGCCGAAGCAGGCAATTTCGACGTGTTGATCAACAATGCGGGTGCTGGCCATTTTGACTCCGCTGAACTTCTTCCTCTGGAAACGATCACCAGCCAGTTCCAGGTACTCGTTTTCGGCCAAATCCAATTGATGCAGCGCGCGCTGGCCCATATGCAGACACGCGGAGAAGGTTTGATCATTAATGTCACCTCGCTAGCCTCTCGGCTTCCAGTGCCATTCATGGCTGCCTACAACGCGGCGAAGGCCGCCCTGGCATCATTCACCATGTCAATCCAACTGGAGCTAGGTAATTCACGAGTGCATGTTGTCGATCTTCAGCCGGGCGACATTCGCACCGAATTTAATGAAGGCGTGAGTAAGAGTGCGACGGCGGATACGCGCTACGACGCAAAAATCACCAAGACATGGGAAGTCGTCGAGCGCGTCATGAAAAATGCGCCGGGCCCGGACCTCGTCGCCCGACATGTCCTCAAATTAATTAATGCGGATCGTCCTCCCCCACGGATAACAATCGGCGATCTGTTTCAATCAAAAATTGCACCGCTGATTTTCAGGTTTCTTCCACAACGCGTCCGGCTGTGGGGCCTCAAAAGATATTACGACCTATGACCCTTCTCCTTACTCTTACTCCTGCTCGATCGAGTTCTTCCCGAATATGACTCCTATCCGCGAAGCAGTAATCTTGATGGCCGGCGAAGGCTCGCGTTTACGCGGTTCAGATAAAACTTTTCTGAAGCCATTTGTCCCGGTGCGTGGCCGACCCTTGATATCGTACACCCTGGATGCCTTGATTCATGCCGGGATCAAAACCGTGAACTTCGTAGTCGGTTTTGAAAGCAAGCGCATGATCGACCAGATGAGACACTTGATTTCCTCCGACCTTGATGCGGCCTTCATCGAAAATCGCGACTGGCAAAAACAAAATGGCATTTCGTTGCTCACAGCGGCGGATCGCGTCGCCAGACCCTTTCTTCTCACGATGAGCGATCACCTTTTCGACGACGCAATAGTCAAGCATTTGCTCGATTCTTTTGATTCTGATTTCCTTGGCGTCGCGGTAGACCGGAAGCTTAATTCGATTTTCGATTTGGACGATGCGATGAAAGTCCGAACGCAAGCAAATCGGGTTACCGATATCGGAAAAAATCTGCGCGACTACGATGCAATTGATATCGGTTTATTTGTTTGCCCGCTCGAAATCTTCGACTATCTCGAGCGGGCGAAGTCCATTAGCCGCCAGAGTGATTGCAGCCTGGCTGATGGAGTTCGGTCGATGGCCCGTGACAATAAAGTCCATGCCATAGATATCGGCGAAGGCTGGTGGCAAGACG